>NZ_JBEYRK010000012.1:0-38928 GCF_040704065.1 Streptomyces sp. NPDC047869 | reverse complement strand
GCCGTAACCGCCGGGCTGCTCGGGCGTGGGGCCCTGGTGTCCGGGTGCTCCGGCGGCCGGCGGCTGACCGGGCTGGTGCCAGGCGGCGGGCGCGGGCTGGGGCGCCTGCGGCTGGAAGGGCGGCTGCTGCCCGGGCGCACCTCCCGGGCCCTGCGTCGCGGCAGGCTCCGCCTGTCCGGCCGGCATCGGGCCCGGCTGCTGCTGCGGCGCTTGCGCGGCCTGCGCGGGCCACTCGGCGGCCGGCGTGGGGGCGGCGGGCTGGTACGACGGCGGCAGCGGAGGCAGTCCGTGCTGCGCGGGCGGAGGCCCCCAGGCGGGCGGTGCGGCCTGGGGAGTGCCGGGAGCGGCCGGATCGGCAGGAGCGGAGTGCTGGGGGGCACCGGCATGCGGAGCACCACCCTCGGGCGTACCGTCCTGCGCCGGGACGTCGCCGGACTCCGGTGCGTCCGGCCGGGCGTCGGCAGCCGTGCCGTCCTGCGCCGACGCGACGACGGCGGGCTCGGCGGCCTCGTCGCCTTCACTGCGGCCCTCGGGGGCGGTGCCTTCCGCGGCCCCTGTCTCCGTGTCGCCTCCCGCTTCCGAACCCGTGGGACCGACCCCGGCCGCACTCTCGGCGGAGCCATCGGACTCGGCGGACCCGGCGGGCTCCGTGACCTCGGCCGACTCGGCGGAGGAAGCGGCCGCATCGGCGTCCGCTCCCTCGGCGTCCCCGTCCGTCGCGGCTACAGCGGCGGCATCGGAGTCACCGTCACCACTGCCGTTCTCACCGGCGCTCTTCTCGGCGGAGCCGTCCGGCGAAGCGACCTCGCCCTCGGCCCCAGCCGCAAGCTCACCGTCCTCCGCGAGCGGTCCGGCCCCCTGAGTGAGAGCCTCGTCCGCGGCGCCGGCGGCCTCCTCCGCGGCGGCCGCGCGCTCAGCCCGCTCCGCGATCTCGGCCATCTCGCGCTTCAGCGCGACGGCGGAGAACCGCATGGTCGCCCCGCTGTCCAGGTCCCCGTTGTCCGGTTCGGGCGCGGTCGGCGGCGCGGCGGCCGCGGCCGTGCTCTCCTGCCGGGGCGGTTCGGCCGGCCGCGACGGCTGCTGCGGCTCGAACCCCTCGGGCAGTCGCGGCACCGGTACAGGGCTCCCCGTCGGGGGTGCGGGAGGGGCGTACGGCGCACCGGGACCGCCGGCCGGAGCCTGCGAGGCGAACGGCGCCCCCGGGGCGGGAGCGGGCGGCGCGAAGGGCGCGCCCGGTGCGTGCGCCGGGGGAGCGGGCGGGACCGGCGGGGCGTACGGGGCGCCCGGCGTCGCCGTACCGGCCGCCGGAGTCGCGTACGGCGGCGGAGTCGGCCCCGGATCGGTCGGCCCGGACGGGAACCGCGGAAGCGGAGCGGCACCGGGGGCCCCGGTGCCGCCGGCCGTGCCGGAACCATGGGCGCCACCGGCGTCGCCCGCGCCAGCGGAACCTCCCGGCGTCCCGGACGCGTTCTGCGTGTACCAGGCGGGTGGGGCGTAGTCGATGGTGAACTCGCCGGTGGTCTCGATGGCCGATTCCGCGTCGGGCTGGTCATCGCCGGGTGTGGCCCAGCCCCCGCGGATCCCGTCCCGATCGCTGCTCACAGTTCCTCCTGGTGTGGTCGGGCACCCTCATGCCGTGCTCGGGGCGCCCCGTTCCGTCGTGCGATGTCGCCGGGGCCTCCCCGCGTAGGCCACTGGCCCCCTCAGCCGCCAAGCCGTCCCGCCCGCTCGCGGGAACTCGCGACGTGCCCTGCCCCAGCCTAATCACCAAAAGCGCGGGCCCGGCAGGCCCGTCCGCCCCTTACCTGCCTGCTCGGCGGCGTCACACCGGGCCCACGAGGGGCGCGGCGCGCATCGACGTACACCAAAACGTGACGAAAACGCACCGCGTTCAGCCCTCGGTGGCGCCGGAATTGACGCGAAAAGTCGCCAATCCAGCTTGAAAACGAGCCAAGTTGGACGCGTGTCAGTCCATCCGGCGTGCCACGCCCAGCAGCCCGGTCTCGGCGTCCGTCGCCCGCGTCATCACGTACTGCCGGTCCCGCTCGGTGCACCACAGGGTCACGCCGTCCGGAAGCGTGGGCAGCGCCTCGAGCTCCGGGCGCGGCAGCGCCAGCACCCGCCCGATCTCCGCCGCCTCGTCAGGTGACACCCGTTGCACACCCACCAGACGCGCCTGACGCATCAACCGCGGCGCCACCGGGCTCAGATACGGCAGCAACGTCAGCACCGACTGCCACGGCGCCGACGCCACCCGTCCACGCGGCGGCCGCATACCGCAGTCCCGCACCACCAGCACCGGCGTCCCCGCCGAGGCGCCCTGCGGGGGCACCCGGCCGACGTCGTACACCGCGAGGCCGTTCTGCCCGCCGCCCATGGCGTGCACCATCGGCATCCAGGCCTGGGCCCGCCCCGTCTCCACCGCCACCCGGGCACCCGTGGCGGCCGCGCGCAGGGCCATGACCTGCGCGGTCCACAGACCGCCGATGAGCACCATGTCGAACGGTGTCGGACGGTTGACCCCGAGCACCGCGGGCTGACCCTCGGTGTCCACGCCGACCACCACACCGTCGTCGCCGATCGGCAGGGACAGCGCGTCGGCCTGCTCCACAGGCAGTGTGTGCCGCGGATGGCGGGGGCCCAGCAGGCCGAAGCCGGTCCGCAGCCGCTCGCCGAGACCCGCGCGCGACGGGGCCGCACCCGGACGCGACCCACCCGGCTGGGTGGGCGAAGTCGTGATGGCCATCAGCGGGCACCTCCGAGCGGCAGGGTGGCCAGAACGCCGGGAAGCTGTTCCCGGTCCAGGCGGGCGAGCCCGGTCCGCGCCTCGCGCGCCGCACGCTCCAGCTCGCGCCGGGCGTCGGTCAGTTCCTGGTTGCTGCGGCCGGTGATCCGCAGGTGACCCGTGATGGACACGTTCTGCTGCGCGCCCCTGGCCAGGGTCAGACTGAAGGTCGTCGCCAGCGCGGGTACCGCGGTCAGCCGCGCCACCAACTGTGCCAGCGAGCCCCCGGAACCGCCCAGTTGCGGCCAGCGGCGCACCCAGTAGGTGGTGTGCCGGCGGTTGTCGCAGCGCCAGCTGCGGCTGGACTCCTCGGTGCGGCGCTGCGGCGCCTCGCCCCGCCCGGCCTGGGCGGCCTGCGCCGTCACCATGGGGTTGGCGCACGCCGAGGTGGCGATGGCCGCCGTCAGCTCCTCCTCGTTCAGGACGCTCGCCCGGAACCCGGCGCCGGTCAGCCGGCTCGCCAGATGCTCGGCCGAACGCGCCAGGCACTTCTGCGCCCCGAGCAGCCCGCCGCCGCGCGCGGCGACCGCCTCCGGGCAGAGTTCGGGATCGAGCTTCAGCGCGATCCACGTGATGCGCACCGCGGGAGAACCGGTCTCCGCCTGCAGCGGCGCGTAGTTGCTCACCACCACCGACTGCTGCGGCAGGTGCAGCGCGGGCGCGGGCTGCGTGTGCACCACGATCTGCGCCGACTCCAGGTGGATCCCGTCGACTTCGAGAACGTCCCGCACGAGGGCCACCGGCAGCGGTCTGCGGCCGCGCTCCGCGCGCAACGCGCCCGCGTCCGACTCCACCTGGAGCACCGCGGTCAGGAAACCGCCGTCGCCCACCATGCCGATCGGCCGCTGATCGCGGTCGTCACCGCGGCTGTGGCTGTACGTGCGCAGGGACGGGTCGCACTCCACGGCGGGCGCCAGACCGGAGTCGGTGCCCACCGGCACCGGCGTGCTCGCGGCCCGCCGGTTGCGGGCCCGCAGCGCCAGCAGGGTGCCGAGCCACTCCGGCAGCGAGCGCCCGCGGCGTCGTACGACGGCGAGCACCACCAGCACCGCGGCGCTCGCGCAGGCGACGATCAGCGCGACCGTGCCGACGAGCCAGCCGCACACCACGAGCGCGCCCGCGATCTCCAGCAGCACCAGCCGCTGCACCGCGAACGAACCGCCGCGCCCGGAACGGGACTCGGTGTGCGGAGCGAAAGCGCCCTGCGGGGACGCGGAAGCCTGCTCACCACGCCGCCCGGAGGAGGAAGAGCCGCGGGCACCCGACCGGCCCGCGTCACCCGATCGTGCCCCCGATTGCGATCGCGACCGGGCCCGCGTTGCGGAAGCCATCACTCCAAAACCCCCGAACTCTCCCGAAATCCCTTGCGCTCCGGTCCCTTCAAGCCCTGAGCACCCTACCCGTGCCACACGCACGTCCACGCAACAGGCATAGTAGGGGCCGGGTCTGACAGTCGAGGCACCAGACGCAACCGAGGACGGGGGACGGATCTTCACAGGTCCCCCACGGCTCCGCAACGGGGAGAGAGCGGACACAGATGGCATCACGGCGGGACGAACTCAACGCCTACACCTTCGCGAAGCGCCGCACGCTCGCGTCATTCCTGCAGCCTTCCCCCTCCGGTTCCGAGGAGGGCGCCCCGAAGCCGCTGAAGGCACTGGTGCCCGGCCTCGTCGTCGGCGCCGTCGTCCTCGCCGTGTTCGGCGGGATCGGCATGTTCAGCCCGACCGCGCCCAAGGGCTGGGACACCCCGGAAGAACACGTCATCGTCGCCAGCAAGTCCACCACCCGGTACGTCGTGCTGAAGACCGGCAAGCAGAAGCAGCTCCACCCGGTCCTCAACATGGCCTCCGCCAAACTCCTGCTGGACCCCGGCAAGGACAGCGTCATCACCGTCGACGAGAAGATCCTCGACAGCGGCAAGCCCCCGCACGGCGCCACCATCGGCATCCCCTACGCCCCCGACCGCCTGCCCACCCCGGACGAGGCCTCGGCCACCAAGCGCTGGGCGGTCTGCGAGCGCCCCGGCGACGGCGGCCGGGCCATCCAGAAGGCGGCGTTCGTCCTCGCGCGGAAGGAGTGGTCCAGGACGGACGGGGGCGACAAGCTCGCCAAGGGCGACCTGATGTACGTCGTCGGCCCCGACGGCAAGACCCAGTACGTGGTCGACGCGCGGGGCACCGCGTACGAGATCGCCGACCCGGCCGACAAGGAACTCCTCAAGGCCCTCGACACCCAGAGCCGCGCCCCGCAGCGCGTCTCCCAGGACTGGCTCGACACCCTCCACAAGGGCGACTCGATCTCCATCCCGTCGATCCAGGGCACCCCCGGCGAGAAGGCGGGCGCCTCCGAACTGCTGCGCCAGTACGACAAGGTCGGCGAGGTCATCAAGGCGTACGACGGGCAGACGATGCAGTACTACGTCGTCCTGAAGGGGAAGGTGGCCCGCGTCTCGGAGTTCACGGCCACGCTCCTGCTCAACAGCGGCGACCTCGTCGGCGTGGGCCAGGCCGGTGAGGCGCAGCAGGTCAGCCCCGGCGCGGTAGTCGACAGCACCACGTTCGACGGCGGCCGGAACTGGCCCGCGTACAAGCCGAGGACGGTGAACGACGGCTCCAGCACCACCAACGGCCGCAACACCCTCTGCAACGTCATGCGTTCGGTCGGCGCCAAGGGCACCACCACCCTGTCCACCTGGGTCGGCAAGGACTTCCCCGCCCAGCTCCCGACCGGCTCCTCCAGCGCCTACGTCACCCCCGGATCCGGCCAGCTCTACCGCCAGTTCCAGGGCACCGAGACCACGGCCGGCGGCGTCTTCCTGGTCACCGACACCGGCCTGCGCTACGCCCTGCAGTCCAACAGCGACAGCGCCACCGACGACCAGGGCGTCGGCACCTCCGCCAAGCGGCGCAAGGAGGAGCTGAGTGAGGCGAAGATCGCCCAGACCCGGCTCGGCTACGAGAACGTGACCCCCACGCCCATCCCCGTCGAGTGGTCGAGGTTCCTGCCGACGGGCCCGCGCCTGTCGGAGTCGGCGGCGCGACAGCCGCAGGGTTCCTAGCGGCGGGGGAGGAGAACGCACTCATGCAGAAGTCGAAGCCGTCGGGGACGCGGCCCGCGCGGACGGTGCCGTCCGGTACCCGGCCCCCGGCCCCCGGACGTCCAAGTACCGCGGCCCGGACGGCGGCCCTGGCCGCCGCGGCGCTCCTCACCGCCACGGCCACCACCCTCGCCCTGCCCGCCACCGCGGCCCACGCCGACGACGGCCAGTGCACCTTCCCGGCGAAGAACTACACGGGCCGGCCGTGGGCGCTGCAGCGCGTCAACCTGGACGCGCTGTGGGCCCAGTCCACCGGCAAGGGCGTGCGGGTGGCCGTGATCGACACCGGTGTCGACGTCAAGAACCCGCAGCTCACCAAGGCCGTTGACGCCTCCAAGGGCAGGAACCTGCTGCCCGCGAAGAACTCCAAGGGCGAGAAGATAGAGCGCGGCAACAGCTCGGGCACCACGGACACGGTCGGCCACGGCACCCGCGTCGCGGGCATCATCGCCGCCCGGCCCGCCCAGGGGACCGGCTTCGTGGGCCTGGCCCCGGACGCGACGATCATCCCGATCAAGCAGAACGACGCCGAGGGCGACGGCACGGCGCTCACCCTGGCCGAGGCGATCAAGCACGCCGTCCAGGCCGGCGCCGACGTCATCAACATCTCCCAGGACACGGCCAACGCGGTCCGGCCGGACTCCAGACTGGAGCAGGCCGTCGACTACGCCCTCAACCAGAAGGTCGTGGTCGTCGCCTCGGCCGGCAACGACGGCCTGGGCGGCAACGTCAAGGTGACGTACCCGGCGTCGTACCAGGGCGTGCTGGCGGTGGCGGCCTCCGACCGCAACAACGAGCGGGCGGCGTTCTCACAGTCGGGGGACTTCGTGGGCGTCGCGGCTCCCGGCGTCGACATGATCTCCACCGTGCCCGGCGGCGGCCACTGTTCGGACAACGGCACGAGTTTCTCGGCACCGTATGTCGCCGGCGTGGCGGCCCTGCTGAAGGCCAAGTACCCCGACTGGACGGCCCAGGAGGTCACCGCCCAGATCGAGCAGACCGCGGAACGCTCGATCCCCGGGCACGACCGACTGGTCGGCTGGGGCGTGGTGGACCCGGTGAAGGCACTGACGGACGTGGACCCGGAGCACCCCGTCCAGTCACCGCGCCCCGAGGACGGCGTCTCCAAGGGCGAGGCCCCCTCGGTCACCCCCCTGCACTTCGGCGAGACGGCGGAGGAACGCGACACCCGCATGGCGACCTACGTGGTGGTCGGCGGCCTGGTCCTCGTCGCGGGCCTGACCGGCACCGCCGTGGCGGTCCGCGACGCACGGCGCCGGCGCGCGGGGCAGCCGGGAGGCGGCTCATGGAGGCGCTGACCAAGATGGACGTGTTCCTCCTCGCCCTCTGCGCCGTTCTGCTGGCCATGGCCTGCGTGCCGGCGGACCGGGTACGAGCCTGGCGCGCCGGCATCAACCCGTCGGCCCCCGAACTGCCCGACGCCTCCTTCGTCGTGGCCCGCGTACTCTTCGTGGCCCTGGCCATCGGCGGCGTCTGCACGGCCGTGCAGGGCTTCGGCGTCTCCGACCGGATGTCCTGGAGCGACGGCGAGCTGACCAGCGCGGTGCACCAGGCCACCGACGACCTCGACGGCTACGCCTACAGGACGGACGAGACGGGCGACTCGCCCTACTTCACCGACTACGAGTCGCTGACCGAGGAGAAGGTGACCCGTTACGGTGGCGGCGACGCCCCCGAGACGGGCGTCTTCGCCGACCCGGCGGACACCGACACGGACACCGACGCCCACCTCACCGTCACGGCGTCCGGCGCGGACAACGCCTTCTGCGTCCACCTGCAACGCACCCGCGCGAAGAAGGACGACTACACACCCCCGGGCCTGAACGGCAGCCCGGGCACCCTGACCTTCCGGGGCTACCGGCTGACGGCGGGGGTGCGGGACGGGGAGTGCTGACGCTCCTTCCGCCGGGCCTCACAACTTGCCGAGAACGACCCCACGCCAGGTCCAGCCGGACTTCAGCACAGCGCTCCGCAGGGGCTCGCGCAGCTCCGCCGCATCGAAGCGGAAGGTCTCCGTCGCCTCGAGACGCCCGTTGTCCCCCCGCCCCACCGTCCACTGCCGCGTGACGGTCCGGCTCTGCCCGCGCGAGTACGACGACGCCACCTGAAGCCTCGGCGGACTGCCGACCCGGCTGACCTCCCACTGCTCCTCGAGGGCCCGCACCTCATGGCCGTCGCGGTCCAACCGCATCCGGATACGCACGGCGTGCGTGATCTGTGACTCCACGAAAAAGCCCTGCCAGGCAGGCTCCGCGATCCGCCACTCGGCCACCAGGTCGGCGCCTTCCGCGGCACCGTAGCGGACGACGTACGGAACATCCGGCCCGTTGAGCCCGAGCAGGGCCGTACGCAATTCATCCGCCTGGATCGGCGGAACACCGTCCGCGGGACGCCGGGTTCCGGTCAGCTTGTCGAAGAGTCCCATGGGCTCAACCTACGAGGGACACTGCCGCTGGCACAACAAACACCCTGACCGCTCCCGCGGATCGCTCACGACGTCGCGCCGCTGCCCGGACGCACACTGCGGACAAGGTCGCTGAAGTCGTCCAGGACGGCCGGATGCTGGGCCGCGGTCGAGGTGAGGATCAGCCGGATCACCGCCCGCTTGTGCGGATCGGAGACGTCCAGCATGGACATGTACACCTGCGACTGGACGAGGTCGCGGCGCACTCCGCCGGCGATGGTCGAGAAGGACAGCGTCTGCGTGAGGCCAGGAGCCTCCGCGGAACCCGTCTCGCGCCGGCCGGTGACGGCGACCGAGGTCACCGCCCGGCCGAGGCGCTCCACGGACTCGTCGGCGATGTCCGGCAGCGTCGCCGGGTCCGGACGGTACTCGCCGTCGATCGTGATGTTCGCGGTGAACCCGCCGTCGGACGGCAGATGCACCGCCACGAACGCGGCACCGGGGGCACCGACCTCGTCCGGAGGCGCCGAGCGCCAGCCCTCCGGCAGCTCGAAATCGATCGGGACCGGCAGGCTCGTGGCCATTGCGAGCCCTCCTTCCTAAAGCGCTGCACCCTTGCGACGGGCATGAGAAGTGTGGATCAGAACAGGCTGCCGATGGCGTCACCGGCCGAGCTCAGGCCATCGCCGACGGCATCGGCGAGGTCGCCGGCGGTGTCGGCGACCTTGCCCGGGTCGACAGTGAACTCGAAGCCCACTTCACCACCGACGATCGGGGAGAGACCCACGCTGGTCTTGAACCCCCATTTCCCGTCCTGGGTCTTACCGATGTCCAGATTGGCCTCGGCACCCGGACCGGCCCATCCCTCGGCGGTGACACCCGCCCCGATGCCCCCGATGTCCGCGCCGACGGTGCCGCCACCCTTCGCCCCCGCGAACGCCTCACCGCCCAGGTTGATGCCCTCGAGGCCCGCCCCGGCATGGCCTCCGGCCTCGGCACCCGCCATCGCCTCGGCACGTCCGTAGACACCCACCGGGCCCACGTCGAAGCGGCCCTTGGACGAGGCCTCGCCGCCCACCAGGGCGCCGGCCTCTCCCTGGATGCCCTCATTGGTGATGCCACCGCTCACGGAGCCCTTGGCGCCCGCATAGGCTTCGGCCTCGCCGTCGAGCTTCACCGGCCCGTTGGTGAGCGAGCCCTCCGCGCTCGCGCGGCCCAGGTCGGCATGCGCCTCGGCCTCCCCCAGCTTGCCGGATCCGGTGTCCGGTCCGGTCGCCTCCGCACCGACACCGGGACCTGAGGCCTCGGCCTCCCCGTCGGAGACCCACCCGTCGGGTTTGGTGGGGGTCTGCTTCGACTCGGCCACGTATTTGTCGATGCCGGTGTGCGCCTGGCCGTTGAAGCCGGTGAGCGTGCCGTCGTTCACGTCGGAGTCCAGCACGACCGCCTTGAGAGCGGTCTCGACATGGGCGTCGGCCTCGACGACGTTCTTCACGGCCTTGTCCACGTGCTCCTGCCAGGAGGCGACGGCCGAGCGCACGGACTGCTGGTAGTCGGGGTCGTGGTGCATGGCGTTGCGCTCACCGTCGCTGAGCTTCGAGGTGTCGTAGGAGACCACGCCCGCCTCGGACACCGCCATGCCGGCCTTGACCGCGTCCGCCCGGGCCGACTCCAGCTTCTTGCGCAGGTCCGTGAACTGCGTGTGCGCTTCACGCAGCAGCGAGGCCACCGCCTTGGCCTCCTTCTGGGCGCTCTGGAACTGCTTGAGCGTGACGTCGAACCGCCGGCCGGCGGCGTTCGCGCTCAGCCCGGTCCAGGTCTGTCCCGTGGAGACGCCGTGCACATCCCGCTTGTAGGCGATCTCCTGCTTGTGGAACTCCTTCGCCATCCCGTCCCAACGGTCCGCCGCCGTGGAGAGCTTGGACAGGTCGGTGGTCATGATCTCGTGGTAGTTCGGCATGGGTTCCCCGTTGTGTGGCGTGGCAGCGTGCCGGTCGGGACGGTCGATCGGTGACCGCGCCCGGTTTCGTCAGTAACCGGTGAGCACGGACACCGAGCCGGCGTTCGTCCCGGTCTGGATGTCCGTGTTCTGCAGCACGGTGTTCGCGCTCCGCAGCGACGCCTTGTCGGACGCGAGCATGTTCATCAGGTTCTGCACCTGCTCGCCCCATGTCTCATACGCCTTCTTCAGAGCCCCCGACGTGTGCCAACCGTCCCGGAACTCGGAGACGGCCGAGTCGGTCTCCGTGTCCGCCCAGTCACCGGCCTTTCGGGTGTCGGGCTCGATGTGGTCCTCGATGGCCTTCGCTGCGGCCTTTTTCTCGGCCGGAGAGGAAGCGAGGTCCTTCTGCCCCCCGAGCAGCGGCGGGGGACCGGAGGACCCTCCGGGATCGGACGGCAACTGGTTCAGCCGCATCCCGACGGGCTGCGCGGCCGCGTCGCCCGCGGTCTGTCCTGCTTCCGGCACTGCCATGACTCCGCCTCTCCCCGTTCGCCGCCGAGTCCGCGCGGCAACTCCCTGCATCTGACCGCGTCGTAGCGCATCAACCGAACGGCCCGGCTGAACGGCCTCAGCCCGCAGCGGGCGAAGCCTTGTCGTCGGCCTTGAAATCGAAGTTGATCTTCCCGTCGTCCACGGAGGTCACCTTGACCGTGATCCCCAGGGTGCTGCCGTCGTCCGCGGTGAGCGTGCACCGGGTCGTGGTACCGACCTCGCCCTTGAGATCCTCGGGGCAGGTGACGTCCGGCTTGGGCCGCCCAGTGGCGGCGGCGAGCTTCGCGGACAGCGTGGAAGCCAGCTTGTCGGCGGACAGTTTCGGCGTGGACTCCCCGACACTGACGGAGGCCGAGCAACCGGAGAGCAGCGCCCCGACAGCGGCAGCCGAAACGGCCGTAATGGCCGCGTACCTGCGGAAGTTGGGCATGTCGGTTCTCCGATTTTGCTGAGCATGACAGAAAGACGCACGAAGCATACTTGGCGGGTTTGCACCCACATCTCTGAGGGCGTGTCCGCGCCCAACGGTCACTGGCTCTCCATGAACCCTTCGGGATTCCCGCGCGTGATCTTCACGGGGTGGTGACGCCCCTGAATGGAGTCTGTATGTGGCGTCGACGGTCCCCGGCTTCAGGGTCTGCGCGGAGGATGGCCGGTGCGCTCGTCAACTGCTCCCGTTCACTGGCGCAGGGGTGCCACATGCCGAGAACTCAACTGTTGCACGGGGGAGTTGGTCTTAGGGGTGCGTCCGATCTTGTGTAGAGGTTTGATGAAGATCTCCCAGGGTGTCGCGCGGTCCGGGCCGCTCACGCTTCCAGGCCGCGTCACCCGCAGCGAAGTTGCGACGCGGCCCGAGGGGCGCCGGTTCACTGCAAACAGGAAAATAGGGCAAACCATGGCGTCGGGTGTTGTCTCGTAACCGAGTTAGGACACTTGCTTGGTTGGACCGGTTGGGCAGGTTGACTAGAGTGGTAAAGGCGTTGTGAGACGCAGGCTCGCTTTGCGATCGTACGGCGAGCGGGTGGTTGGTCCCGGTCCGTCAGGGCTGACGGACCGTACGGGGAAACGGGGAGGAGCGTCGTGCTTCCGGCAGACATGGTGGGGGGCGTGTCGGCGACCAGGGCGGCGAACCTGGAGGCCAGCGGTGAGGCGTTGGACAAGTTCGTGTCGCGGGTGGATGCGGTTCTCGCCACTCTTGAGGCGTCCGCGGGCAATCCGACGAAAGTTGGGGCTCAGACGATCAGGCCCACCTCGCTGACTTCAGGCGCGGAAAGCGACTTCCCTGAAGCGCACGGCCTGTACAAGCAGTACCACCGAGTCCACGCAGAGCTCACTTCCTTGTCCAAGAGCCTGCACTTGCAGATCGAGGCGATCGGCATCGCGGTTCAGGGCGCGCACAACGGCTTCGACAAACTCGAAGAGGAGCAGCGCCGGCGGTTCTGGGCGATCCAGGCGGAGATCGGCAAGATCGAGGACAAGCAGGGCGGCGCTCGCGCCGGCGGCCCGAAGACTGGTGTGGAGTACTGACGATGACCGACAAGCACAAGGGAGACCTGGAGCGGGTCGACGCGCAGAACGACGTCACGGACTTCGTGCGAGGCGTCGAGGATGGCCCGGGGTCCGGATTCCTCGACGGCATCGTTCGTGCCGCGGTTGGAGCCACCCCTTTCGGGCAGGCGGTCGTTGGGCGGACGGACTTCGACAAACGCGACCTCGACCTCAACAAGATGGTCGACTTGGTCGAGCAGACTGATCCGGAGGACCTCGAATCCTCGGGCAAGGCCTTGTGGGATGCACGGGACGCGATCAAGGCGGCTGCGGACGACCTCTACGGCCACATCGACAAGGTTCACTGGGTGGGAGAGTCCGGCGATGCCTTCCGCGATTGGGGCGCCAAGCTCGTTACCAACACTCACCACTTGAGCGACTTTGCCGGGGCGGCGGGCGACCAGATCACCGCTGCAGCCGTTGGACTTGCGGCTGTACGTGGCGCCATGCCGGCTCGTGACCCCGCCAACCGGAAGCGCCCTGCTACGTTCACTGCGGCTGAAAAGGCTGCGGACAAGGACGGGTACGCCGCCGCCGTGAAGGTGGAGAAGGACCGCCAAGAGGCGATCAACCAGATGAACAGGTTGGCGTCGTACTACGCGGTGTCCGAAGAGGTTCTGTCGGGCTTGCCTGTCAAGGAAAAGACGCCGACGTTCACGTCCATGCCCGACGTGGGAGTCCCTCGCCCTCAAGGCGTGCGTCAAGTTGATCGCTCAGATGCAGATACCGGCTCGCACCAAGGCTCCGGAGCAGCACCGGTTACTTCGGCAGGCCACCACGCCTCGTCGATCGGCGGGGTCTCCAGCCACGTGACAAGCGATGGCACGACGCCTCCCGCGCACATTCCCGGCCGGGTCTCGTTTCCTGATGACCCTGTTGGCACGAATATCGACACCGCGGGCACGCTGCCCCCGTCCACGACTACACCCGTGACAGGACACACTCCGCCGGTCACGGGTACCCCTCCCACCACTGGCGGCCAGCCCGCTGTGTTCGATGGTCCTTTCGGGACCCCGATCCCCAATTCCACGTCCGGCCGTGGACTGAGTGGCACAGGAAACCTCCGTACCCCTCCGTCCGCTCAGGGCCGCGCGGGTGGGTCCGGGCTGACCAATCCGGGCTCCGGACGCTCCACGGGGCAAGGACCCATGAACCAGATGGGCCGTGCCGCATCGACGGGGCAGTCCGCGGTCAAGGGCGCTACTTCTGGACCGAAGTCGAACTCGATGGGCCGGGCGGTCACCGGTGGGACGCCGCGGCCTGGCGGCTCGGCGACACCCCGAGGCAACAGTGGGCCGCCGACCGGCGCCGGTCGGTCCAATGGAGTGGTCGGAGGGCGACCCACGAATGCCTCTGGTTCTCCGGCGAAGGGTGGATCGAAGATTCCTCGCGGCACAGTCATCGGTCGTGACGGGGTGGGCAACGCCCGGCCCACGAATGGCCGGCTCGGGCAGCGTGGTGTTTTCGGAGTGCCTGAATCCGCAGCGAGGTCGGGTTCGAGCGCGACGGGTTCCCGTACGAGTACGGGAACATCCGAAGGCGTTACGGGCAGGCCGTCCACACGCAACTCCGTTGCAAGCGCCGAGCGTAATGGCATGACACGTGGGGGCGCCGGACTCATGCGCGGTGCCGACCGCAACGGCAAGCCCGAGGATGGGGAGGGCGCACGAGCATCGCGACCTGACTACCTCGTCGAAGACGAAGAGACACACCTGCCCAACAAGCCCCGGCGAGATGTGCCGCCGGTGGTCGACTGAGCTGCGAACAAGGACACGGAGACGATGAAGTCAGGGAATAGCCGACGAGCCCAGCCGGCTGCGTTTCACAGACCGCGCTGCAGCCGAAGAGTGCGTGCTGTGGGCGCGGTCGTCGGCGCCCTGGCGGTCTCCACTGTGGGGTTCGCACCCAACGCAGTGGCGTCCGACGCTCAGGCGAAGCAGTGGTACCTGGGACCGATGCAGGCCGAGAAGATGTGGAAGGTCAGCACGGGGAAGGGCGTCAAAATCGCTGTGATCGACAGCGGCGTGAATGCGAACAGCCCATCACTCAAGGGACAGGTCCTGGTTGACGACGTCCCCAAGTCGGTCGCGTACCGTGCGGCAGACGACTACCTCGGTCACGGCACGACCATGGCCGAGTTGATTGCCGGCACTGGAGCCGGGGGCGGTCTCAAGGGTCTCGCGCCGGGGGCGAAGATCGTCCCTTACCGGGCCATGTTCGACGGCTTCAAGGGCGGAGCGGAGGAGAAGAAGAAGACTCCCGACGCCACGAAAGCCATTAGGGCGGCAGCCGACACGGACGCCAAGATCATCAACATGTCGTTCGGCGCACAGGGGCCAAGCTCCAAGGAAGACGCGGCAATCCAGTACGCTGCTTCAAAGGGGAAACTTCTGATCGCGGCTGTCGGTAATGACGGTCAGGGATCGGGTGACACCATTGGTTACCCTGCCGCATACCATTACGTGGTCGGCGTGACGGCGTCCGACGAAGCCGGCTCGGTTTCACAGTTTGCCTCCGCGGGCGGTTACGTGGACTTCGCTGCCCCGGGCCAGGACTTTCCCGGTTGGTGCGACGCGACCTTCCGCTCATATTGCGACGACGTGAACGGTACGAGTTCGGCGGCCGCCATCGCCTCCGCCTCTGCCGCTCTGATCTGGTCCGCTCACCCTGACTGGACAGTCAACCAGATCACGCGCGCCCTGATCGATACTGCCGGCCGTAACTGGCCGAAAAACAAACCGGGCAAGTATCTCGGTTATGGTGCCGTTCGCCCACGCATGGTTCTTGATAACCCCGATTACAACCCTGGGCCTGCGAACGTCGATCCGCTAGCCAAGGAGAACGGCGGGGACCTGCTGGCCAAGTCCGCATCCTCCTCCTCCGGCTCTTCCTCGCCCTCTGCCTCTGCTTCAACCCCGTCACAAGCCCCCGCGAAGGGTTCTACCGGCGGCACCTCGGCGGCAGGATCGAGCACGGAGTCGTCGAACGACAGCAACACCCTCTGGATCGCACTCGGCGCCGTCGCCGCGGTCATCGTGATCGGTGGCGGAGGGGCTGCCGTCATGCGGGCCCGGCGTGCCAGGTGACGTCGGCAGTCGTACGTAGCCCTGTGTTCTCGGAATAGGGCATGCAGTGCGGGCTCACCGCCGCAGCGCACGACATCAGCGGTGAGCCGAAACAGTTGGACCGAAGAGACAGACAAGAAAGGGCGGGCTGACATGGCCGACAAGCAGAAGCTCGAAGATGCCGCAGTAATTCACCTGCAGAAGCGGATGGCCGAGAAGTACGAGGGCATCCGCAAGCGCGTGCACGGCCTGCAGGGCGTCATCGACGGCCTCGAGGGCCAGTGGCAGGGCATCGGCCGTGCCGCGTTCGACAAGAAGCAGTACGAGATCAACGAGTCGCTGAAGAACATCGGTGACATCCTCGGTGACGTCATCGAGGCGATGACCGCGACGCGCAACATCAAGGACAGCAAGGAAGACGAGGTGCGCGCGTCCGTCAACAAGATCGACGTCCAGGACGGCGCTCCCACGGTCCAGTCCTCCTCCCTCAGCTCCTACTGAGGCTCGGCATCTTCACGAGGCGGGCGGCACCCAGAGCTTTTGCCGGGCAGCCGGCGCACACAACAGGCACACATCGGCGAGACGAGGTAAACGGTCATGGCCAACAACGCTGAGGGACTGTCAGTAACTTACGACGGGCTCGACGTCGCGGCGACGAAGATCGGCAACGAGGCGAGCCAGCTCGAGCAGGACCTGCAGGAGCTCCGCAAGATGGTGGTGAGCAGCATGCAGTACTGGGAGGGCCAGGCGCAGACCACCTTCCACGAGAAGCTGCACCGCTGGGACAAGGAGGCGAACGACATCCACCAGGCGCTGACCGGGATCGGCCACGTCGTCGCCCAGTCCGGCGGTACGTACATGGAAGGCGACAAGAAGGCCTCCAGCTACTTCCACTAGTACGAGGCCGGCAGAAGCAACTTCAGGGTGGGCGCGCGCGGGAGGCGCCCACCCTGCTGTTGTACCGAGCCTTCGGGGTGAGCCGTCGCCCGCGCTGACGGAGACCGCACCGTACCGCTGAGCACACCTCTGGCGGCGGTCGATCCGCGCCTCCCGGTATCTCCTGGGGTCCTGGGTTCTTCCGGCCGCCCGACCCCGAGGTCAGACCGGCGGCCAGGAGGCTGGCGGTACGGGCCGTGGGCGAGCGGGTTCGGGGGGCGCGGCATCCGGACTCCGGACTGGCGGCAGATCTGTTTCTAGGTCGTCAGCCGTGAGAACTCAGAACACCGGCATGGCCACCGCTTCTCCGGCGTTCAGGAGGAAGACCCGGTTCCCCGCGGCCGCCATGCGCCAGGTGCCACCACGCTCGGGCTTGTACGTCCATGCCAGGTCGCCGGTGCTTTTGTCGAGTGCGGTGACGCCCTTGGTGTTGCCCCCTTCGACGAACCACATGGAGTGCGCTTGGATGAGCGGTTCGACCAAGGGGGTGTCATCTCCTTCAAGAGTCACATACCACCCTTCGTCCGCGACACCCGCGTCAGCGGAGAAGCGAACAGGGCGATGGTCGTACAGGGACCAGCGGTCACCGCCGTCCACGGACCACAGGTGATCCCCCTCAAGAGCCGGAGGACCCCAGGTGCCGAGGACCTTCCAGAGCTCCTCGCCGTCGCTCAGACGGCACGCCGTGAGGTCGCTGCCTCCCAAGTACACCGTCCCGTCGGCGACAACGGGGGCGAAGGCCGCCCCCTTGTTCTGCTGTGTCAGTTCCCACGTCTTCTTGCCGGTCCGGGAGTTGAAGACGAAGATTCCGCCTTCCTCGGTGGACAGCACCAGATGGCCGTCACCAGCGGCGGCCTCGGCCGTCTTTCCGATGGGCGCGACATAGGCGGTGACCTCGGGCCACCTGTTCTCGCGGCTGGTCCTGTCCACCGCCCTCAGGTTGTCGTCGGCCGTGGCCGCATACACGGTGGAAGCATCGGCGGCCAGGACCCGCTTCGCTCCGAGTCCGACGCTCCACAGGCGTTCGCTGGTCGACGCGTCGTGTACGTGCAGGGTCCCCTTCGTATCGACGGCCGCGAACTGGGAGCGTCCCAGCGCCACATACCGCGCGGTGGCGTCGATGTCGGGCAGGGTCCACTTCTGCGAACCGTCCACGACCTTACGGGCGGTCAGTCCGCCGTCCGCGGAGGCGAAGATCACCACATCACGGAGCACCAGAGGCGCGGGAGAATCGGCGGCCGCGACCTTGATCGGTCCCCAGAGCGGGCGGGGCGGCCTGTTGACGGTGTAGCCGCCCGCGCTCGGGCGCTTGACGAGTCCGGCGGGCGGGGCGTCCCCGGCCGGCGGCAGTTCGTCGCGCAGCATCCACCACGTGGCCGCGCCTCCGCCGGTGGCAAGAAGCGCACCGCCCGCACCGAGCACGGAGAGGAACCGGCGCCGTGACGTGCCGGGCTGCGGTCCGTTCCCCACGACGGTCGTGTACTGCTTGGTCTGCGTCTCGTGCCGCTTGATCGCGTCGGCGACAGGGCCCCGCTGCCAGAGCCGTCGACCTCCTCGCGGTGCGTCGAAGGCCGTGGAGATCTGCGCCGGAGTGGGCCGCTGCCCCGGGTCCTTGGACAGGCAGGGCTGGACGAGGGTTCGGAGACCCGACGGAACCGCGGCCAGGTCGGGTTCTTCATGTACGACCGCGTACTGCACCGCGGCGACGTGAGAACCGGTGTACGCGGGACGGCCGCCGGCCGCGTACACGAGCACGGCGCCGAGGGAGAAGACATCGGCAGCCGGGCCCACCCGATGCCCGAGGACCTGCTCCGGCGCACCGAATCCAGGTGTCGCCGGGGCTTGCCCGGTCGTCGTGAGGGTCAGGCCGTGCTCGGGACGGGCGATACCGAAGTCGATGACGCGCGGGCCCCGCGAGGTCAGCACGATGTTGGCGGGCTTCAGGTCGCGGTGGATCAGACCGGCGGCATGGATGTCCGACAGGGTGCTCGCGAGCGCGGCGGCGAGCACCCGGACACCGGTCTCGTCGAACGGTCCATGGGTGTCGATCGCCTGTTCCAGGGTCGGACCGGGGAGGAACTCCGTCGCGATCCAGGGGCGCCCGCCCTCCAGCTGAGCTCCCAGTACCCGTGCCACCCCCTCGCTGGACACCGCCTGGGCGGTGTGCGCCTCACGCAGGAAACGGTGGGACAGGTTCTGGTCGTGGGCGAGCTCCGGACGCAGGACCTTCACCGCTGCCAGGGTTCCGAAGGCGTCCTGACCGACGTAGACCTTGCCCATACCGCCTTCGCCGAGCACACCCAGGAGCCGGTAGGGGCCGAGACGGACCGGGTCACCGAAGGCCAGGGGAGTCATGTGGGGTCTCTCTCCAACGAGGTGTGTGGGCGCCCTCCGGCGAAGGCCGGGCGCGGAACGGGGTCATGCGTAGGGGAGGGCGACAACGGATCGTTCCGCCACGGCGAAGAGCAGCCTGTGGCTCGGCGATGCCGTCAGGTCGGTCGCGTCGGTGCGGAACGTCCAGGCTGCCTTGTGGCTCGAGCGGTCGACCGCGACTATCCCGTCCGTCGACAGCCGGTACACGTGCGCTTGGCCCACCACTGGCGCGGAGCCGAAGCGTGGAGACGGCGTCGGCGGATCGCTCTCCCGCCAGATCAGCTCGCCGTTGTCGGCGTCGACGGCGACGAGGCCGCCCGAACCGGTGCCATCGCCGGCATAGACGACACCGTCCACGACGACCGGAGCCCCGAAGGCTGTCGCGGAGCCCTTGAAGGACCACACGGTCTTCCCGGTGCTCAGCGACCGCGCGCGCAGAGCGTCACCACCCAGGTAGACGTTCCGGTCGTCCGCGGCCAGTTCGCCGTGCCCGGAGTGGAGTTCGTGCCGGGCGACCCCGACGGACCAGTTGCGATGAGCGTAGGAAGCGTTGTACGACGCGATGTACGGCCCCGAACTCCCCTTGCCGCAGATGATCAGGGAATCGCCGACCACGCGTGCCATCACATAGGTCTGCCCGGCCGAACCGGTCCGCCCCAATGACAGGTCCCAGACGGCCTCGCCCCTGCCGAGGTCGGCGGCGAGGAGACACCAGACGGTGTCCGGGCCGTCGGTCTGGGTCTCTCCCCGCTTGCGTGTCTTGACACCCGCAACGGCGAACGCCTTGTCGTCCGCCACGCACAGCAATCGCTCGTATTTGAGGCCGCCGGCCCACTTGTCGAGCATCGCGGCCCGCGCGGTGAAGGAGCCATCGGTCGGACCGACGCTCGAAACGGTGAAGGCGTAGGGGTCCGAGCCGACCGGCGACAGACCGAACATCCGGCCGCCGTCGGCCGCCGTCCGCCATGGGCCCGCGAGGTCCCCACTGCTCCAGGACGGGTCACCCGTGGCGACGTCGAAGGCACGCACCCCGTACGAGCCGTTCACGACAAGGCGGTCGCCGACGACGAGGGGAGCCGCGCGCTCCTCCGAGGCGGGTGCGGTGAACGTGGTCCGCCACACCGCCGAAGGAGCCTCCTCACGACCCGCCCGGCCCCACCACGCCCAGGCCCCCGCAGCCGCCACCGCGAGCAACGAGCCCCCACCGAGGGCGAGCAGTCTGCGACGGGAGGGGCCCGAGGAACCTGCGGAACTCCCCGACGTGACCGTCGGCTCGTGCGGTCCCGGCGCCGGTGCGGGGAGCCGGGGCGGAGCGGGCAGCCACACGGCCGTGGCTCGCCGACCGATCTCGTCGAGCAGCGGCTGCGGAAGAACGTCCGTGAACTCACCACTGTGAGCCGCCAGGTGCGCTCGAAGTTCGGAAGTGGCGGGCCGCTGCGACGGATCCTTCGCCAGGCAGCGCGAGAACACGGGCACGAGGGCCGGTGGCACCCGACTCAGGTCGGGTTCGGCATAGCGCACCCGGTACAGCAGGTCCGCAGCCTGTCCCGAACCGAACGGGGCCCGGCCGGTCGCTGCGAACACCAGAACGCCCGCCAGCGCGAACACGTCACCCGCTGCCTCGTGTTCGTGTCCCATGGCCTGCTCGGGGGACATGTAGGCAGGGGTGCCCGCAGTGGTTCCCGTACGCGTGAGGTGTTCGTCCCCGGCGGCACGTGCGATGCCGAAGTCGATGAGACGTGGACCGTCGGCAGTGATCATGATGTTGGACGGCTTGAGGTCACGGTGGACCACGTCGGAACTGTGCAGTTGCCCCAGGGCCTCGCACAGTGCGGCCCCCAGCGCGCGCACCGCGGGCTCCGGAAGCGGGCCGGAAGCACCGACCGCGTCCCCGAGCGGGGGGCCGATCACGTACTCCGTGGCCAGCCACGGCGTGGGGGCCAGCGGATCCGCGTCGAACACCTGGGCCCCGTACCGGCCACCGATCACCCTGGCCGCATCGATCTCGAGGCGGAACCGGGTACGGGACGCCGGATCCGCCGCGATGCGGGGATGCATCGTCTTCAGGGCGGCGGTACGCCCCGTGGGCGTTCGGGCAAGGTACACGGTGCCCATACCGCCGCTGCCCAGCCGGGCCAGCAACTGGTGGGCCGCGATGCGGGCCGGGTCCTCGTGGGTGAGAGGCGAGAGCATGGGGCCGGTCACTTCCGGGGATCGAGACGGATTTCCGCGGCGAGCAGTGCGGCGGACTGCCGCGCCAGTGCGGCGATCACCTTGCCGGGAAGAGGGATCGGTGCCGACACGTCCAGGACGGTGGCCCTCGGGGCTGCCGTGGTCGCACCGGCCAATTCCTCGGCGAGGTGGCCTGCCCGTGGCCGCTGTGCGGGGTCACGGGACAGGCAGCGGGAGACCGGATCACGCAGAGAACGGGGAAGATCACCGATCTCGGGAGCGGGTCGGCCTGTAGCGGCGTAGGCGACGACGGCCCCCAGGGCATGTACATCGCCCGGCGGACGAGGGCGCCCGCCCGACAGCTGTTCCGGCGCGAGACAGACGAGGTTGAGCCACGGGACGCCGGAGCGGACCACACCGTCAGGAGCCGCCACCCGCGCCGCCCCGAAGCAGCCGATGCGCGGTCCCTCGGTGCAGAGCAGCACGGCCTCCGGAGAAAGCCCCCCGTGCGCCACGCCCTGGGCGTGAGCCACGGCGAGCGACGAGGCGAGCGACGCGCCGAGCGCCCGCACCGCGTGTTCGGGCAGGGGGCCGCCGTATGCACCGAGGATCGCCGGCAGTGCGAGCAGCGGGCGGTACTCGACGCCGTACCAAGGAAGATCTAAAGACGTGCCGAGTTCGGTGATCCGCACGAGTCCGGGCAGCGCGAGGTCCCGGGCGGTCAAGGCCTCGGCGGCCCACCGCGCGTGGTCCGCACCGCTGGGCGGCAGCGACAGGACGACCGTACGCTCTCCGTCGCCGCTCCGGGCGATGCAGCGGCGCTCGGCGACGGTGCTCGTCGCGTCACCGTCGAGAGCCGTCAGGACGGTGTACGGGCCGATACGCGAAGGGAACCGCGGGCGTGCGGCCGACACGGTCACCTGGTACCGGACCGGGCCGTCGCACCACGACCCTCGACACCCCGCTCAGTCGTCATCGCGAACCTGCCCCACCTGCACCATCGGCTTCCCCCGCTTCCGTGACACGAAGACGCCCCGGCCCGCCGGCATCGGGCGGGGCCGTACGCCGCCCAGCAGGTCGCCCTCGGCGGGGTCGCCCGCGAGGACGACGCCCTGGGCGCCGAGTTCCTTGATGCGCTGCATGAAGGACTCGTAGCCGGCGCGGCCCGCGCCCGCCGTGGAGCGGGCGATGATGAAGCGGACACCGACGTCGCGGGCGAACGGGAGCAGTTCCGTCAGGCCGGCCAGCGGGTTGCCGCTCGACGTGGACACGAGGTCGTAGTCGTCGATGACGACGTACACCGTGGGGCCCCGCCACCAGCTGCGGTTGCGCAGCTGCTCCGGGGTCACGTCGGCCGTCGGGGTGCGGCGCTGCATCAGGTCGGCCAGCGCGTCCATGTGGTGCTGCATCTGGTTCGACATGGGGATGTACTCCGCCAGGTGGGACGGCGGCGTCACACCGAGCAGCGAGCGGCGGTTGTCGACGACGAACAGCTTGCAGCTGTTGCCGTCGTAGCGCTCGGTGAGGCGCTTGATCAGCAGCTTCAGCAGGTTCGACTTGCCGGACTCGCTCTCGCCGAACACCAGGAAGAACGGGTCCTGTTCGAAGTCGACGAACACCGGCTCGAGGTTGTCCTCGTCGAGCGCGAAGGAGATGCCGCGCTGCGGGAAACGGTCGCCCGGCGGCAGCTGCGCCGCGGGGAACTCGCGGGGCAGCAGACGCACCTCCGGCGCGCCCGGCTCCTGCCAGTGGCGGCTGACCTCGGCGGCGAGGGCGTTCGTCGCCTCCGCGAGGTCCGTGTCGGAGGAGAGGCCGTCGATCCGCGGGACGGCCGCCATGAAGTGCTGCTTCTGCGGGGTCTGGCCGCGCCCCGGCACACCGGTGGGGACGTTGGCCGCGACCTTGCGGTCGAACTCGGAGTCCATCGGGTCGCCGAGCCGCAGCTCCAGGCGGTTCATCAGGTGGTCCTTGAGGTTCGCGCGGACCTCCATCGAGCGCGAGGCGGTGAGGACGAGGTGGATGCCGTAGCCCAGACCGCGTGCGGCGATGTCCAGTACCAGCGGCTCCAGCGCCTCGTAGTCCGTGCGGAAGTTGCCCCAGCCGTCGATGACCAGGAAGACGTCGCCCCAGGGCTGGTCGGTCACCGAGATGTCACCGCGCGCGCGGCGGGAGCGGAACTCCGCGATGGAGGAGATCCCCGAGGAGCGGAAGTACTCCTCGCGGCGGGTCATGACGCCGTACACCTCGGCCGCGGTACGCCGGACCTTCTCGGGGTCCAGCCGGGAGGCGACGCCGCCCACGTGCGGCAGGCCGGCCACCGCGGCCATGCCGCCACCGCCGAAGTCCAGGCCGTAGATCTGCACTTCCTGGGGGGTGTGGGTGAGCGCGAACGAGGCGATGATCGAGCGCAGCAGCGTCGACTTGCCGGACTGCGGGCCGCCGATGATCTGCATGTGGCCGGCCGCGCCGCCGAAGTCGGTCCACAGCGGGTCGCGCCGCTGCTCGTACGGCTTGTCGACGAGGCCGACCGGGATGACCAGTCGGCCCGCGCCCTCGTAGCCCGGCTGGGTCATGCCGCGGCCGGGCACCGGGGCGAGCCCGGGTAGCAGCGCGTCCAGCGACGGCGGGCTGTCCAGCGGGGGCAGCCACACCTGGTGGGCGCTGGGCCCCTGCGCCTCCAGGCGCCGCACGATCACGTCGAGCACGGTGTCGGCGAGCGCGTCGTCCTGCTGCTTCTCGGGCGTCTCCTGGCGCTGCCGCGGGACCGGCGCGTACCGCACCGGGACCTCGGCCGCCGTGAACAGCACCGGCCGGCGGTCGACGGGCAGCGGGCCGCCCAGCGCGGCCGCCGCCTGCGAGCTCGTGCGGTACACGCCGGAGACGTACGCCGCCTTGAAGCGCACCATCTCGTCGGTGCCGAACTTCAGGAAACCGGAACCCGGCACGTTCGGCAGCTCGTAGGCGTCCGGCACGCCCAGCGCCGCGCGTGACTCGGCCGCCGAGAACGTCCGCAGACCGATGCGGTAGGAGAGGTAGGTCTCCAGGCCGCGCAGGCGGCCCTCCTCCAGACGCTGCGAGGCGAGCAGCAGGTGCACGCCCAGCGAACGGCCGATACGGCCGATCTGCACGAACATCTCGATGAAGTCGGGCTTGGCGGTGAGCAGTTCGCTGAACTCGTCGATCACCAGGACGAGGGACGGGATCGGCTGCAGCGGGGCGCCCGCCGCGCGTGCCTTCTCGTAGTCGTGGATGTTCGCGTAGTTGCCCGCGTCGCGGAGCATCTCCTGACGGCGGTTGAGCTCACCGCGGATCGAGTCACCCATGCGGTCGACGAGGGTCAGGTCGTCCGCGAGGTTGGTGATCACGGCCGCCACGTGCGGCATCTGGGCCATGCCCGCGAACGTGGCACCACCCTTGAAGTCGGCGAGGACGAAGTTCAGCGTTTCGGAGGAGTGGGTCACGGCGAGGCCGAGCACCAGGGTGCGCAGCAGCTCCGACTTGCCGGAACCGGTCGCGCCGACGCACAGGCCGTGCGGGCCCATGCCCTCCTGGGCGGCCTCCTTGAGGTCCAGCATCACGGGCCGGCCGTCCTCGCCGAGGCCGATCGGCACGCGCAGCCGCTCCGACTGCGAGCGCGGCCGCCAGGTCCGCTTGGTGTCGACCGAGGCCGCGTCGCCGAGGTTCAGCAGGTCCGTGAACTCGAGGTTGGCGAGCAGCGGTTCGTCGTCGTCCCCGCCCGAACCCATCCGCAGCGGCGCCAGTTGGCGGGCCAGGGCCTCGGCGGCCTCGTACGACAGGACGTCCGGCGTTCCCTCGTAGACCATGCCGTGCGCCGACTCCAGGCGCAGCTCCTGGGGATGCACGACGACGGAGAGGTCGCCGCGGCCGATGGTGAGGTCGCCGGGCACGACCTCCAGGACCGTCACGCCCTGCAGGCCCTCGGGGCTGGCCAGCAGCGACGTGGGCGGCAGCGAGACGCCGTCGAGCACGACCACCACGTGCGGCTGCTCGGCGATCGGCGGCGCGCCCGGGTGGAAACGGGGGCGGCCCTGGAGACGGGAGGTGAGCCGGTCCTCCAGCTCCACCGGGCTGGTGGTGATCAGGCGCATGCTGCCGGCGCCGTCGGCGAGGCCCGGGGCCTGCGCGTGCGGCAGCCACTTGGCCCACTCCCACTCGGGCGCCGACTCCCGGCCGGTGACGACGGCGATGACCAGGTCCTCGGGGGAGTGCAGGGAGGCGAGGGAGCCGGCGACGGCACGGGCGGTGCCGCGCACGGTGCCCGGCTCGCCGCTGAGCGTCACGTGGTAGAAGGCCCGCAGCGACACCGCCATCGGCAGGTCGTCGAGGGCGCTGTGCGTGGCCAGGAAGCGCTGCATGGCACCCGCGGTCAGCGGCTCCAGCTCGTCGACCGGGGCGGTCTGCGGCGGAATCAAGGGAGTTGCCAGGGCCTGCGCGCCCAGACCGACCCGCACCTGCCCGAAGTCCTCGTCACCGGTGCGCCGTTCCCACACCCGGCTGCCCTCGGCGACCAGCGCCCACAGTTGCTCGGGTGAAGGGTGCAGGTAGAACTGGGCGTCGCGCTGCGCCTTCGCCGTGCCCAGGGCCTCGCGCCGGGTCTGCGACAGGTAACGGAGGTAGTCGCGGCGCATGTCGGCCATCTGCCCCTGGCTGCCGCGCCGGTAGCGGACGAGCATCGAGATGCCCATGCCGATCGTCGACGCCACCATCACCAGGCCCATGATCTTCATGAACGGCTGGGCTTGGGGGTTGAAGAAGAACACCACGGACCCGCCCATGCCGAGCATGGGCAGGAGCTGCATCAGCGCGCCCTCCTGCTGGCCGCGCGGAAGCTCCGGCGGTGCCTGCAGTACGACCTCGTCCGTGGGCACTTCCTTCGGCAGTGCCCGTGGCGGGCGCTTGACGACGATGTGGCTCACTACGCACCAATTCCCTTGCCGGACCGAGATTTTTCGTCCGCCGCCCCGTGTCAGGCGAACGTCGACCGCGAAGCGCGATCCTACTGACAACCACGGACAACGGCGGGCGGTAGGGTGCCGGGTGAGACGCGTGAGCAGTTGCGAATCGTTCCGGGAAAACCCGGGCAATCCGCAACGGTTCGAGGCGAGCGCCACCCCGCGAACCCCGGATGCGACCCCGCGGTCGGCCGACGGAACGGAAGGCGCGGCTCAACCTACACAGGATCTTTACGGGCGGAAGGGTGCGCGGCGGCACCGCGGGCCCGCCCCACCGACGAGGGGGAACAGCAGGTGAGCATGACGGCCTCCGCGCCGGCCGGCGCGACCGGTGGACCGGGCATCGGAGCCCCTTCCGGGGCGGGCATGGGATTCGGCTTCTGCCGGGTCACCATCGTGGCACCCGACAGCCGTATCGACGTGGCCCTGCCCGACGACGTACCGGTCGCCGACCTGTACCCGGAGATCCTGCGCCTCTCCCAGCAGAGCCCCGCCGAGGGCGCGCCGGTCGGCTATCACCTCGTACGGCGGGACGGCACCGTCCTCGACGGCGCCCGCTCCTTCACCGCCCAGCGCATCCTCGACGGCGAACTGCTCACCCTGCGCCCGTTCGCCGAGTCGCTGCCGCCCGCCGTCCTCGACGACGTCTCCGAGGCGGTTGCCTCCGCCGTCACCCGCGACCGCACCCTGTGGAGCGGCGACCTCACCCGTGCCGCCGGACTGGTAGCGGCCGGCATCCTGCCCGTACTGCTCGCGTTCGTGGCCTGGAGCTCGCAGATCCGGCACGACATGAACAGCCTGCAGGGCATCGTCGCGGGCGTCACCGGTGTCCTGCTCGTCAGCATCGCCTGCGTACGCGCGCGTGTGTACGACGACCGGGGCTCCGCGATCGCGCTCGGACTCGGGGCGCTGCCGAACGTCGGTGTGGCGGGCTCGGGGCTGCTGCCGCTCGCCGGCGGCGAGGGCATCGGCCGGCTGCAGTTCCTGCTCGCCTGCGCGGCGGTCCTCGTCGCCTCCGTGGTGCTCACCCTGGTGTCGCCGGGCGGTGACGGCCCCTTCGTGGCGTTCCTCTTCGCCTCCGCCATCGGCCTGATCACCAGCTTCATCGCGATCCTCACCGATCTGAGGCCCATCGAGACGGCCGCGATCTGCGCCCCGCTGTCCGTCGTGGCGCTGGCCTTCCTGCCGGGTCTGTCCATGCGCTTCGCGCGGCTGCCCATCGGCTTCGAGCCGCCCAACCCGTCCCGCGGCGGCTACGACAGCGGCGAGCCGGCCCCGCAGGAGCCGGTGGACGCCGAACGGGTGGCCGCCCAGGCCCGCCGCGGTCACGAACTCCTCGTCGGCCTGGTCGGCGGCTGCGCCCTCGTCGCCGTCGGCGCGTCGATCGTCCTCGGCTTCTCCAGCAACACCTGGGCCCAGCTCCTGGCCCTCGCGACCGGCGTGGCGATGCTGATGCGGGCCCACCTGTTCCGCTACACCCAGCAGGTCGGCGCCACCCTGGCCGCGGGCCTCGCCGCGATCGTCTTCCTCGGCCTCGGGCTCGCCCTGAACCCGCCGCGCGACTACGTGATCGACGCCTTCCAGGGCGACGCCACCGCCCTCGACATCCGCAGCGTCTGGCTCGCCGCGGCGGTCGGTGCGGCCATCGCCCTGGTCACCGCGATCGCCCTGATCACCCCGCGGCGCGGCGTCACCCCCTTCTGGGGACGCTTCCTGGAGATCGCCGAGAGCTTCGTGCTGCTCACGCTGATCCCGCTGGCGCTGGCCGTCTTCGACGTCTACGCGCAGGCCCGCGCGATGACCAGCTAGGGACACGGCGACCCCACGGCACCGAAAAGGGCGGCACGCGCGCGCGTGCCGCCCTTCGCAGTACTCCGCTCAGTCCGCCGCGAGACCGCCGTTGTGCGGCATCGGCTTCAGGTCGAACTCGCCGTCGCGGGCGCCCAGGACGAAGGCCCGCCACTCGGCCTCCGTGTACCGCAGGACGGTGCCCGGGTCGAGGGAGGAGCGCATCGCCACCGCCCCCTCCGGCAGGTACGCGATCTCGACCCGCTCCTCGTGCTCCTCGGTGCCCGGCGCGCAGTGCCACTCGGCGTCCGAGATGTCGAGCGCGTACAGCTCGTCCCGCTCCCGCTCCTTGCGTGCCTTCATCTCCGCTTCCGACTCCGCCATCCCGAAGCGACCCCTTCCCGACGTACGTACGCTCAGTACGCTCACCCTAGTGGCGGCCACCCGCCGCTCCGGGGTGTTCCGGAACCGGGGACAAGGGGGCAGTGCCCGCCTGGTAACCTGGTCGACGGCCGTTTGTGTACGCACCCCCGGAGCAACCGCAGGCACCCCCTGCCGCCCTGGAGGCCGCGCCCAGCGGATCCCCGCCTTTCGAGTCGTGGAAGCTCCCCCGAGAAGTGGACCGGGGGCACTCGATGGCACTTACAGACTATGAGGAGTACGCGTGTCGCTCGACGCCGCTACGAAGAAGCAGATCATCACCGAGTTCGGTACCAAGGAGGGCGACACCGGCTCCCCCGAGGTCCAGGTCGCCATGCTCTCGCGTCGCATCTCCGACCTGACGGAGCACCTCAAGACCCACAAGCACGACCACCACTCGCGCCGTGGTCTGCTGATCCTGGTCGGTCAGCGCCGTCGCCTGCTGCAGTACCTGGCCAAGAAGGACATCCAGCGCTTCCGTGCGCTGGTCGACCGTCTGGGCATCCGCCGCGGTGCGGCGGGCGCGAAGTAAGACGCCGTGAAGGGAGCGGTTCCCGAAAGGACTCGGGGGCCGCTCCCTTTGCCGTACGTGCGGAACGTGCGCGGTGTCACACCTGCTTTGTAGTGTGGTAGCACAACGCAGTACGCGCGACAGGGAACACGTACGGCAGAACCCGTACGAAACAGAACGAGGAGGAGCGCACCTCGCCGCCGCCGGTCCTCGGTAGTGGCCCCCGGGGGGAAGTGAGCCCCGGGTGCTTCGATCGAAGACCGGCCCGCACCAGACGGAGCGCTTCTCCACAAACGTCCCCCGGCCACACGGGCCGCGAGGGACGAAGACGAGGAGAAAACGCTAGTGGAGAACGAGACCCACTACGCCGAGGCCGTCATCGACAACGGCGCCTTCGGCACCCGCACCATCCGCTTCGAGACGGGCCGCCTGGCCAAGCAGGCCGCCGGCTCCGCCGTCGCGTACCTGGACGACGACACCATGGTGCTGTCGGCCACCAGCGCTTCCAAGAAGCCCAAGGACCAGCTCGACTTCTTCCCCCTGACGGTGGACGTCGAGGAGCGCATGTACGCCGCGGGCAAGATCCCCGGCAGCTTCTTCCGCCGCGAGGGCCGTCCCTCCGAGGACGCCGTCCTCACCTGCCGTCTCATCGACCGTCCGCTGCGTCCGTCCTTCAAGAAGGGCCTTCGCAACGAGATCCAGGTCGTCGCCACGATCATGGCGCTCAACCCCGACCACCTGTACGACGTCGTGGCGATCAACGCCGCCTCCGCGTCCACCCAGCTGGCCGGTCTGCCCTTCTCCGGCCCGGTCGGCGGCGTCCGCGTCGCGCTGATCAACGGCCAGTGGGTCGCGTTCCCGACGCACACCGAGCTCGAGGACGCCGTCTTCGACATGGTCGTCGCCGGTCGCGTCCTGGAGGACGGCGACGTCGCGATCATGATGGTCGAGGCCGAGGCCACCGACAAGACCATCCAGCTGGTCAAGGGCGGCGCCGAGGCGCCGACCGAGGAGGTCGTGGCCGCCGGCCTTGATGCCGCGAAGCCCTTCATCAAGGTCCTGTGCAAGGCGCAGTCGGACCTCGCCGCGAAGGCCGCCAAGCCGACCGCCGAGTTCCCGATCTTCCTGGACTACGAGGACGACGTCCTCGAGGCCCTGACCGCCGCGGTCAGGAGCGAGCTCGCCCAGGCGCTCACCATCCCCGGCAAGCAGGACCGCGAGGCCGAGCTGGACCGCGTGAAGGACATCGCCGCCGAGAAGCTGCTCCCGCAGTTCGAGGGCCGCGAGAAGGAGATCTCCGCCGCGTACCGCGCGCTGACCAAGAAGCTGGTCCGCGAGCGCGTCATCAAGGACAAGGTCCGCATCGACGGCCGTGGCGTCACCGACATCCGTACGCTGGCCGCCGAGGTCGAGGCCATCCCGCGCGTGCACGGCTCGGCGCTGTTCGAGCGTGGCGAGACCCAGATCCTGGGCGTCACCACCCTGAACATGCTCCGCATGGAGCAGCAGCTGGACACCCTCTCCCCGGTGACCCGCAAGCGCTACATGCACAACTACAACTTCCCGCCGTACTCCGTCGGTGAGACGGGCCGCGTCGGCTCCCCGAAGCGCCGCGAGATCGGCCACGGCGCGCTCGCCGAGCGCGCGATCGTGCCCGTCCTGCCGAGCCGCGAGGAGTTCCCCTACGCGATCCGTCAGGTGTCCGAGGCCCTCGGCTCCAACGGCTCGACGTCCATGGGCTCGGTCTGCGCCTCCACCATGTCGCTGCTGAACGCCGGTGTGCCGCTCAAGGCCCCCGTCGCCGGTATCGCCATGGGTCTGATCTCCCAGGAGATCGACGGCCAGACGCACTACGTCGCCCTCACCGACATCCTCGGTGCGGAGGACGCCTTCGGCGACATGGACTTCAAGGTCGCCGGCACCAAGGAGTTCGTGACCGCCCTCCAGCTCGACACCAAGCTGGACGGCATCCCCGCCTCCGTCCTGGCCGCGGCCCTCAAGCAGGCCCGCGACGCCCGCCTCCACATCCTCGACGTGATGATGGAAGCGATCGACACGCCGGACGAGATGTCCCCGAACGCCCCGCGGATCATCACCGTCAAGATCCCCGTGGACAAGATCGGTGAGGTCATCGGCCCCAAGGGCAAGATGATCAACCAGATCCAGGAGGACACCGGCGCCGAGATCACGATCGAGGACGACGGCACCATCTACATCGGTGCCGCCGACGGCCCGGCCGCCGAGGCCGCCCGCGCCACGATCAACGGCATCGCCAACCCGACCATGCCGGAGGTCGGCGAGCGCTACCTGGGCACCGTCGTGAAGACGACGACCTTCGGCGCGTTCGTGTCGCTGCTCCCGGGCAAGGACGGTCTGCTGCACATCTCGCAGATCCGCAAGCTCGCCGGCGGCAAGCGCGTGGAGAACGTCGAGGACGTCCTCGGTGTGGGCCAGAAGGTCCAGGTCGAGATCGCCGAGATCGACTCCCGCGGCAAGCTGTCCCTCGTTCCGGTGGTCGAGGGCGAGGACGGCGACGAAACGAAGAAGGACGACGCCGACCAGTGACGTCCCGTGGCTCCAAGGCGACGGCCCGCACCTCTTCGGAGGCGCGGGCCGTCGCCCGTACCCAAACCCTCATCAAGGGCACCGGCGGCATCGGCAGGGTCCGCAAGACCACCCTCCCCGGCGGCCTGCGCATCGTCACCGAGACCCTGCCCTCCGTGCGCTCGGCCACCTTCGGCATCTGGGCGCACGTGGGCTCCCGCGACGAGACCCCCTCGCTGAACGGCGCCACGCACTACCTGGAGCACCTGCTCTTCAAGGGCACCGCCGAGCGCAGCGCGCTGGACATCTCCGCCGCCATCGACGCCGTCGGCGGCGAGATGAACGCGTTCACGGCCAAGGAGTACACGTGCTACTACGCGCGCGTGCTCGACACCGACCTGCCGCTCGCCATCGACGTCGTCTGCGACATGCTGACCGGCTCGCAGATCCTCGAGGAGGACGTCAACGTCGAGCGCGGCGCCATCCTCGAAGAGATCGCGATGACCGAGGACGATCCGGGCGACTGTGTGCACGACCTGTTCGCGCACACCATGTTCGGTGACAGCGCCCTCGGCCGCCCGGTCCTCGGCACCGTCGACACGGTCAACGCCCTCACCGCCGACCGCATCCGCCGCTTCTACCGCAAGCACTACGACCCGACCCACCTCGTGGTCGCCTGCGCCGGCAACATCGACCACAACAAGGTCGTACGGCAGGTCCGAGCCGCCTTCGAGAAGGCGGACGCCTTCAAGGACCTCGCCGCGCAGCCCATCGCCCCGCGCGACGGCCGCCGCGCGATCCGCACGACCGGCAAGGTGGAACTGCTCGCCCGCAAGACCGAGCAGGCCCACGTCGTCCTCGGCATGCCGGGTCTCGCCCGCGCCGACGACCGACGCTGGGCGATGGGCGTGCTGAACACCGCCCTCGGTGGCGGCATGTCCTCCCGCCTCTTCCAGGAGGTCCGGGAGAAGCGCGGGCTCGCCTACAGCGTGTACTCCTACACCTCGGGATTCGCCGACTGCGGCCTGTTCGGCGTGTATGCCGGCTGCCGGCCGAGTCAGGTGCACGACGTGCTGCGGATCTGCCGGGACGAGCTCGACCAGGTCGCCCAGAACGGCCTCTCCGACGACGAGATCGGCCGGGCCATCGGCCAGCTCCGGGGCTCGACCGTCCTGGGCCTGGAGGACACCGGCGCGCTGATGAACCGCATCGGCAAGAGCGAGCTGTGCTGGGGCGAGCAGATGTCCGTCGACGACATGCTGGCGAAGATAGCCGCGGTCACCCCGGACGAGGTCCGGTCGGTCGCCCGGGACATCCTGGGCCAACGCCCGTCGCTGTCGGTCATCGGCCCGCTGAAGGACAAGCAGGCCGCACGGCTGCACGACGCCGTCGCCTAATCACCTCCGGTAAGGAAGCAACAGATGAGCAAGCTGCGCGTGGCGGTAATCGGCGCCAAGGGCCGGATCGGGTCCGAGGCGGTAAGGGCGGTCGAGGCTGCCGACGACATGGAGCTGGTCGCCGCCCTCGGCCGGGGCGACAAGCTGGAGACCCTGGCTGAGACCGGCGCCCAGGTCGCTGTCGAGCTCACCACCCCCGCCTCCGTCATGGGCAACCTCGACTTCTGCGTGCGCCACGGCATCCACGCGGTCGTCGGTACGACGGGCTGGACCGAGGACCGCCTCGCGCAGCTGACGGGCTGGCTCGCCCAGTCCCCGCGGACCGGCGTGCTCATCGCGCCGAACTTCTCCATCGGCGCCGTGCTCACCATGAAGTTCGCGCAGATCGCCGCCCCGTACTTCGAGTCGGTCGAGGTCGTCGAGCTGCACCACCCGAACAAGGTGGACGCCCCCTCCGGGACCGCCACCCGCACGGCCCAGCTCATCGCCGAGGCCCGCCGCCGGGCGGGTACGGCCCCGGCGCCGGACGCCACCGTGACCGCCCTGGACGGCGCCCGCGGGGCCGACGTGGACGGCGTCCCCGTGCACTCAGTCCGGCTGCGCGGCCTGCTCGCCCACCAGGAGGTGCTGCTCGGCGCCGAGGGCGAGACCCTCACCATCCGCCACGACTCCCTGCACCACAGCAGCTTCATGCCGGGCATCCTGCTCGGCACCCGCCGCGTGGTGTCCACTCCGGGCCTCACCTTCGGCCTGGAAAACTTCCTCGACCTGAGCTGAGCCCGAACACGTCATGCGCGCGAAGATCACCTACCTCGTCACGGCCGCCGTCCTGGTCTTCTACTTCGTCCTGGTCGGCAGCCGCGGCGTGATGCTCATCCAGACCGGCACACTCCTGACCGTCACCTTCGGTGTGGCGGTACTCGTCCTGCCGGTCATCGGCCTGTGGTTCCTGTGGAAGAACACCCAGTTCGTCCGCCGGGCCAACCAGCTCGCCGCGGAACTCGAGGCGGAGGGCGGCCTGCCCGTCGACGAGCTGAGGCGCACTCCGAGCGGCCGCGTCGACCGCGACTCGGCGGACGAGGTGTTCGCCCGGCGCAAGGCCGAGACGGAGGCGGCCCCGGACGACTGGCGCAGCTGGTTCCGGCTCGCCGTCGCCTACCACGACGCCCGCGACACCCCGCGCGCCCGCAAGGCGATGCAGCGGGCCATCGCCCTGCACGACGGAAGGCCCGTGCAGGTCTGAGCCGGCCCGGGCAGCCCAGCCGGTACGAGGAAGGGGCCGGACCGCGGTACACGCGGTCCGGCCCCTTCCTCGTGGTTCGGGACCGGTCAGCCGCGCCCGTACTCCGCGGCCCACGCCTCCACCGTGTCCGCCGCCCGGTCGAAGGCCGCGGGCCGGCGCAGGAAGTCCAGGGAGTGCGTGGTGAGCAGCGGCGGAGTGTCCTCGACGGCCCGGTCCTTGCGTACGAGCGTCAGCGCCTGCCCCTGCACGGTGCGCGGCAGCCCCAGCCAGCGCACCGGCTGCTGGGCCGTCCGTACCGCGATCACCCGCTGCCAGGGCACCGTACGCGTCACCAGGAAGCCCACCTGGCGCAGTCCGCGCGCGCTCACCCACACGCCCATGCGCAGCACGCGCAGCGCGGAGGCGATGACGGCCACCGCCAGGGTGAGGACCAGGCCCGCGGCGGACACCGAGTCGGTCAGGGTGATGAGGACCGCCCCGAACAGCACGAACGAGGAGAGCAGCAGTCCCAGGGCGGCACCGCCGACCCGCCACGGCCCGGGCCGGTAGGGCCGCCGCCAGCGGTCCCGGTCGTCGTACGGCAGCGGGCTCTCGGAAGCCGCGTCGAAGGAGCGGTCGGCCGTCAGGAAGGGCAGGGGCACGGCTGGTCCTCACTCGATCCTCGCTGGGGCTGTGCCCGGTGAGATTATCCGGCCGGATTCCTGCCCACCACCCTTGAGCGGCCGGAAGGGTCAGTGCCCCTGGGAATGCCCCTGCGAGGCCTGGGACTGCTGAGCCGGCGTACCGGACGGTGTGGACAGCGCCGGCATCCCGAGGATCAGGGCCCCGACGAGCCCGGCGACGAGGGTCAGGCCGAGCAGCCAGCGTCCGGCCAGCTCGCCGAACGACGCCCGCTCACGGGGCGGGGGAGTGACATTACTGCGGAACCTGTCCGCCTCGGCCAGGAAGGCGAAGGGTACGGGCTCACGCCGTCGGAACATCGCGGGTTCAGCTCCTTTCGGGATCGAACGATCAGGCCTCGCCGATACAGACGCTCGAGTGACACAAAAGGTGCCCATGTCCGAAAAAATGAGTGGCAAGGTCACTGTTCGGGACTGTCAGGGGTGCCCCGTACAGTGGGCCCGAACCTCAAGAAGTGATGGGAAGGACCCCCGTGACCACCCCCGAGTCGCTCACTTTCCGCAGCGATGTCACCGTCGAGCTGGTGAAGTCCAGCGCGTCGGACGCCGACGTCCTCTTCGCCGCCCGCGTCTCCACCGCCGGTGAGCAGTCGCTGGACGAGCTGAACAAGGATCCGGAGCGCTCCAAGGGCCTGATCAACTACCTGATGCGCGACCGGCACGGCAGCCCGTTCGAGCACAACTCGATGACCTTCTTCATCAGCGCCCCGATCTTCGTCTTCCGCGAGTTCATGCGGCACCGGGTCGGCTGGTCCTACAACGAGGAGTCCGGCCGCTACCGCGAGCTCCAGCCGGTCTTCTACGTCCCCGGTGCGGACCGCAAGCTGGTCCAGGAGGGCCGCCCGGGCAGGTACGTCTTCGTCGAGGGCACGCAGGCCCAGCAGGAGGCCGTGCGCGGCACCCTCGAGGAGTCCTACGAGCAGGCGTACGCGGCCTACCAGAAGCTCCTCGCCGAGGGCGTCGCCCGCGAGGTGGCCCGCGCCGCCCTCCCCGTCGGCCTGTTCTCCTCGATGTACGCCACCTGCAACGCCCGCTCCCTGATGCACTTCCTCGGTCTGCGTACCCAGCACGAGCTGGCCAAGGTGCCGTCCTTCCCGCAGCGGGAGATCGAGATGGTCGGCGAGCAGATGGAGGCGGAGTGGGCCAAGCTCATGCCGCTCACCTATGCAGCCTTCAACGCGAACGGGCGTGTGGCTCCGTAACGAAGCCCTGTTCCCCCACGCGGAACGGATGTACGGATCAGCCGGGCGAAGTGTCCGTATTGCGGCATTCCGAGAAGTTCATCTAGCCTGATCGAACGGACCCGGCACTGCTTGAACCCCCGAGCAGGCAGTGCCGGGCTCCTTATTTGTCCTGACTTACCTGGCACCCCAAGGGCAGACCATGCCTGGAGCACCGAGTAGCGTGTTACCCATGGCTCCGACCTCGACTCCGCAGACCCCCTTCGGGCGGGTCCTCACCGCCATGGTCACGCCCTTCACGGCGGACGGCGCACTCGACCTCGACGGCGCGCAGCGGCTCGCTACCCACCTGGTGGACGCAGGCAACGACGGCCTGATCATCAACGGCACCACCGGCGAGTCCCCCACCACCAGTGACGCGGAGAAATCGGATCTCGTACGAGCCGTCGTGGAAGCGGTCGGCGACCGCGCCCACGTCGTGGCCGGAGTCGGCACCAACGACACCCGCCACAGCATCGAACTGGCCCGCGAGGCGGAGCGCGCCGGCGCGCACGGCCTGCTGGTCGTGACGCCGTACTACAACAAGCCCCCTCAGGAGGGCCTGTACCGGCACTTCACGACCATCGCGGACGCCACCGGACTGCCGGTCATGCTTTACGACATCCCCGGCCGCAGCGGGGTCCCGATCAACACCGAGACCCTGGTCCGCCTGGCCGAGCACCCGCGGATCGTCGCCAACAAGGACGCCAAGGGCGACCTCGGCCGCGCGGGCTGGGCCATCGCGCAGTCCGGCCTCGCCTGGTACTCCGGTGACGACATGCTGAACCTGCCGCTGCTCTCCGTGGGCGCGGTCGGCTTCGTCTCCGTCGTCGGCCACGTCGTCACCCCCGACCTGCGCGCCCTCGTCGACGCGTACACCTCGGGCGACGTCGTCAAGGCCACGGAGATCCACCAGAAGCTGCTCCCGGTGTACACCGGCATGTTCCGTACCCAGGGTGTCATGACCGCCAAGGCCGCGCTCGCTCTCCAGGGGCTGCCCGCAGGACCCCTGCGCGCACCCATGGTCGAGTGCTCACCCGAGGAGATCGCCCAGCTCAAGATCGATCTTGCCGCCGGCGGGGTACAGCTCTGACAACAGACTTGGCACCACCCGAACTTCACAACTGAATCGACAACCGAACAGCGGGCCACCGGTGCCCGCATCCCACAACGACAACTGCTTATGCACGAACGTCATGCGCGCCACGTGCCCGACCGGTACGTGGCGCGCGTGGTGAGGAGAGTCTTTTGAGTCATCCGCATCCTGAACTCGGACCGCCCCCGTCGCTCCCCGAGGGCGGCCTGCGCGTCACCCCGCTCGGCGGTCTCGGTGAGATCGGCCGGAACATGACGGTCTTCGAATACGGCGGCCGCCTGCTGATCGTCGACTGCGGAGTGCTCTTCCCCGAGGAGGAGCAGCCCGGAATCGACCTGATCCTGCCGGACTTCTCGTCCGTCCGGGACCGCCTCGACGACATCGAGGGCATCGTCCTCACCCACGGCCACGAGGACCACATCGGCGGCGTCCCCTTCCTGCTCCGCGAGAAGCCGGACATCCCGCTGATCGGCTCCAAGCTGACCCTCGCGCTCATCGAGGCCAAGCTCCAGGAGCACCGGATCCGCCCGTACACCCTCGAGGTGGCGGAGGGGAACCGTGAGCGCATCGGCCCCTTCGACTGCGAGTTCATCGCGGTCAACCACTCCATCCCGGACGCCCTGGCGGTCGCCATCCGGACCCCCGCCGGCATGGCCGTGCACACCGGCGACTTCAAGATGGACCAGCTCCCGCTGGACAACCGCCTCACCGACCTGCACGCGTTCGCGCGGCTGAGCGAGGAGGGCATCGATCTGCTCCTCGCCGACTCGACGAACGCCGAGGTCCCGGGCTTCGTCCCGCCCGAGCGTGACATCTCCAACGTCCTGCGTCAGGTCTTCGCCGGTGCCCGCAAGCGGATCATCGTGGCGAGCTTCGCCAGCCACGTCCACCGGATCCAGCAGATCCTGGACGCGGCGCACGAGTACGGCCGCCGGGTCGCCTTCGTCGGCCGCTCGATGGTCCGCAACATGGGCATCGCCCGGGACCTCGGTTACCTCAAGGTCCCGCCGGGCCTGGTTGTGGACGTCAAGACCCTCGACGACCTCCCGGACCACGAGGTGGTCCTGGTGTGCACGGGCTCCCAGGGCGAGCCGATGGCCGCCCTGTCCCGGATGGCCAACCGCGACCACCAGATCCGGATCGTCCCGGGCGACACGGTGATCCTGGCGTCGTCCCTCATCCCGGGCAACGAGAACGCGGTCTACCGCGTGATCAACGGTCTGACCCGCTGGGGCGCCAATGTCGTGCACAAGGGCAACGCCAAGGTGCACGTCTCGGGCCACGCGTCCGCGGGCGAGCTGCTGTACTTCTACAACATCTGCCGCCCGAAGAACCTGATGCCGGTCCACGGCGAGTGGCGCCACTTGCGCGCCAACGCCGAGCTGGGCGCGCTGACCGGCGTCCCGCACGACCGGATCGTCATCGCCGAGGACGGCGTCGTCGTCGACCTCGTCGAGGGCAAGGCCAGGATCTCCGGCAAGGTGCAGGCGGGGTACGTGTACGTCGACGGCCTCTCCGTCGGCGACGTGGGCGAGCCGGCCCTGAAGGACCGCAAGATCCTCGGTGACGAGGGCATCATCTCGGTCTTCGTGGTGGTGGACTCGTCCACCGGCAAGATCACGGGCGGCCCGCACATCCAGGCCCGTGGTTCCGGTATCGAGGACTCGGCCTTCACGGGCGTCGTCCCGAAGATCAACGAGGCACTGGAGCGCTCCGCCCAGGACGGCGTCGTGGAGCCGCACCAGCTGCAGCAACTGATCCGCCGGACCCTGGGCAAGTGGGTCTCGGACACCTATCGCCGCAGGCCGATGATCCTCCCGGTCGTCGTGGAGGTCTGACACGCCGGCTGCGTGAACTCGGAGCGGGGCGCCTCGATTTGCATCGGGGCGCCCCGCTCCAGTACGTTTACGGCTCCGCCCGAGGGGAACCCCCAGTGCTTCATGCGCTGGCTGACGGTTGCCACGGATCGGGTGGGAAATCCGGCTCAGAACTTCTGATAAAGTCGGAACCGCCGGAAAGGGAAACGCGAGAGCGGGAACCTGGAAAGCACCGAGGAAATCGGGTCGAGAAAAGATCTGATAGAGTCGGAAACGCAAGACCGAAGGGAAGCGCCCGGAGGAAAGCCCGAGAGGGTGAGTACAAAGGAAGCGACCGTTCC
>NZ_JBEYRK010000011.1:0-236739 GCF_040704065.1 Streptomyces sp. NPDC047869 | reverse complement strand
CGGCACGCAACATCCTGGCCGCCGGGCTGGCGGCGTCTGCCTGTGGAGACGGTGTAAGACCTCAACGGGAGTCCTCCCGGACGGGGCGGCCGTCGGCGAAGCAGGAAACCCAGCGGGCGACCGCTGGAATCCCCCGCCTTTAGGCGGGGGAGGAAGTCAAGAGAGCTCGGTTCATCCACACCCTCCAAAAGATCGTCAGATTTCGGAGCGGTCGCAGTCTAGGGCGCGGCCTGGCGGGCGAGAACCCACCCGCAAGCCGCATCGGGCCATCGTGAGGGGGTGGTGGTGACCACGAGAGGTCCCTCTGGGCTCCTGGATCGGGACGACAGGCCAGGACGCACGTACCGCCCCGGCCTGTCGTTGTCGCGTCAGTGGCCGGTCGGTGGGAGCAGGGAGAAGATCTTGCTCCCGTTCCTGGCGATCAGCACGTCCTGGTACAGCAGGAGTTGGGGCGTATCCGAGAGGCCGCCGGGTTGCGGTTTGCCGGTGTCGATGTGAGCGTGCCAGACCTGCTTGCCCGTGCGCAGGTCGAGGCCGGAAAGGTCTCCGGCCGGGCTGAAGAAGTACACGGTGGCCTGCCTCGTCGACACCACGGGGGACGCGAGAGACGCCATGGTGTCCTTGCCGGGCATCGTGACGCCCACCGGTCCGGTCCACACGGTCTTTCCGCTGGTCAGCGAGTGGGCGGAGGCCTGGCCCTTCCAGGACACGGAGATCAGGCGATCACCGGCGACGGCCCAGCTGGCGATGTGCCCCTTGGCCTGGTCGGGCAGTGACGTGCGTGTTCCGGAGCCGCTGACGCTGGTCAGCTGGAAGTCGTCGGCTGCCGTGCCGGCGGTCGCGGCCAGGACCATCCGGTCGTTCGAGGTCCCGAGCAGCTGCTGCCGGCCGGGCAGGGTGGTGACCTTGTGGGCCTTGCCGGTGGCGGGGTCGAGACGGAGGAGGTCGGTGTCGTGTACTTCCTCGGTGTCCTGGGTGCACAGGAGGTAGGGCACACCGCTCAGCACGGCCCGCTGGCACACCTCACCCTTGGCCCAGGTGTGGCGCCACTTCGTTTCACCGGTCTGCGGGTCGAGGGCCGACATGGTGCGCAGGGACGGGGTGTTCGCCCAGACCGCGCCGTCGATGAGCATGGCGGCCTGACCGGTGCGGTCGTCCTGCGGCATCTCGACCGACCACAGCCGCCGGCCGGTGGCGGCATCGACTGCCATCACATCGGTGCCGCCGGCGTAGTCCCCGTTGGGCTGGTGCTTGGCCGTGTGGTTGCGGTAGGCGTAGACCACGCCGTCGCGCACGGCGAAGGGGTGGTCCATCCCGTCGCCTCCGCCGTTGACCTTGACGGTCCACAGCCGCTCGCCGGTGTTGGCGTCCACTTTCACCACGTCGTACTTGGACCCGCTGCAGTACAGCGCGGAACCGTCCGCCAGGCAGCCCCGCTCGCTGACTCCTGCTACGCCGCTCTGCCACGGGTGCCAGCCCGGCGGCGACGCCGCCGGCCGCACCGGGCGGCCCTGTTCGCCCGCACCGCTCCCCCACGGGCCGAGCATCGCCCCCGCGGCGATCGCGGCGACGGCCACCGCAGCCCCGGCGGCCTGTGCGAAACGACGCCGGCTGCGCCGCCGTAGCACCTGCTGCGCCAGGTCCCCCGGCGCCAGCACCCCGTCCAGGGCGACCGCGTGCAGCGTCTCGCGGACCTTCTCCTCCACCCGCTGTGTCGTCATCCCTGGATCTCCTTCGCCGTGTAACTGAGCGGTCGCAGCTGTTCCGCGGGCCCGTCGGGCTCAAGCTCCGGTACGAGCGCACGGAGCTTGGCGAGCGAGCGGTGCGCCGTGCTGCGCACCGTGCCCACCGGGATGCCAAGGAGCGCCGCGACCTCGCCCTCGGGCAGATCCTCGAAGTAGCGCAGTACGACCACGGCGCGCTGGCGCTTGGACAGACGGCCGAGCGCCGCCCACAACACGATCCGCAGCTCCGGCTCCGCACCGGCGCCCGCCTGTCCGCCGGACTCGGGCAGCACCCCCACCGTGGTCTCGGCGTGGTGTCTGCGCAGCCGCCAGCGGTTGACCTGCTGGCGGTACAGGATCTGGCGGACATACGCCTCGGGCTGTTCGATGCGCGTCCAGCGCCCGTAGGCCTTCATCAGCGCGATCTGCAGCAGATCCTCCGCGGCGTGCCGGTCCCCGCCGGTGAGCAGAACCGCGAGCCGCAGCAGCGCGGTGGAGCGCATCGCTACGAACTCCCGGAATTCATCGTGGCTCGAGGCCTCCATCGACCCTCCCCTTCTTCACGACCCCCACGACGCGGTGAGCCACTCGTGGCTATCCCTCAGCTGGGCGAGATTGTGCGTTCCTACCAAGCTGGCCGCAGTCCTCACTCCCCGGAGAGCTGCAGAAGGCGAGCACTCCCTTGCGCCGGCTGACGGAACGGTGGGACACGAAGACCTCCGTGCGGTGCAGCTCAGACACCTCCACCACACCGGGGGTCTTCGTCGTGATCAAGACCCCAGCGCTGTCAACAACGCTCGTGATCAATACACCTGGGAGGCGTCATCGGTGGAGCAGCGGTGGTCATTGCGCAGGGTCGCGGTGCCGTAGTCGTTGTCCCACATGTACGCGTGGCGGTCCTGGTACAGGTTGGTGCTGGTGTCGCGGCCGATGCCAGTGTCGACGAGGGCGGCGGGGCGGCCGTCCAGGGGGAGGTGGCGAAAGGTGTACGTGTGGCCCTCCTCGTCACACAGGGTCCAGCCGTCGCATAGAGTGCCGTCGCGAGGGTGTCCACGTCGTTCGCCATAAGACGATCTTGGACACCCTCGTTCTCGTCTCCGCAGGCACCCCTTGGACCACACCACCAGGAGGAACCAGTGTCATACCCGCAACCGCTCACCCCCGAGGAGACGCTCGCCGACGCGAAGAAGCTGTTGAGCCTCCCGCGTATCGTCGTGATCTGCGGCTCCACCCGTTTCATGACAGAGATGACCGAGGCCGATCTGTGGGAGACCAAAGCCGGAAAGATCGTCGTCAAGCCGGGTTGCGACATGAAGTCGCCGCACGAACTTTGGTCCGATCCCGTCGAGGCCGAGGCGCTGAAGGTCCGACTCGACGATCTGCACCGAGCGAAGATCCGGCTCGCTGATGAGGTGCTCGTAGTCGGCGACTACATCGGAGACAGCACCCGAGCCGAAATCGCCTACGCCCGGTCGCTGGGCAAGCCCGTGCGGTTCACGCACCCCGAAGTCGACCCCGACGCCTGACCGCCCGCCCCCACACCCTGCGCAGGCACCCCTTGGAATTGATCATCCAGGCCGATCGGTAGGCACCTCCACGATCTCCCCCAGGACATAGCTGACCATCTCCGGGTCATGGACGAGCGCCTCGGGTCAGCGCGGACTCAACTCGTCCACCAGCGTGGCCTTCCTGCTGCCGAGCGGCTCGTTCAGCAGGCGATCAACGTTATTCTCCCTGCTGTGTTGCGATGCCCTGCGCGGGCGCAGCGTGTCGGATCAGCATGCCGCGCGGCTTGGGTGGCTCCAAACTCCACTGCACCTCAGCTCGGACACTCGAAGTGGGACGGGCAAGTTGGGAAGCAGTACCCAACGAAGCCCGCTTCGCCACATAGTGCAACCGACAGCCGCGAGTCGCGTGGGGGGGGGCTGCACGCTGGCACAACGTGACGTATCGGATGGTGCGCTGGAGGTCCCGCCCGGCCACCCCGCCGGGGTCTCCTGCTGGCACGCCGACGACCGGTGTGCGAAGCTGCCGATCACACGGGAGAGGTGTGGCGGTGGGGCGGGAGCGTACGGCGGGCGGGCGGCCGAGGCACGGCACGATCGGCATCGCACAGGCCGCGTTGGCAGTGCTGGTGGTGGGCGGAGCAGCCCTGGGTGCACTGCTGCTGCGCCCCGATACAGGCTTGTTGACCCAGGGCCGCGGTCCGCTCGGCGGCAATGCCGTCCTCGTGTTCGGCCTCGCCCTGATGTCACTCTTTGGTGGCTTGGCGTTGCGCGAGAAGTAGCGGGAGCAGGTCGCCGCCGCCAGGGAGCTCAACCCGGTGGAACAGCGGGTGGTCGACAGCGTGAGTCGCGTCCTGCTGGCCGCGTCGCTGGTGGCACCGCTGCTCGTCATGGCCCTGCACCAGTTCGGGCCGTCCGGCAGCAGCCACGGGACCGGCCACAAAAGCGGCCACGAGCCGTTGCCGCCTCCCAGCCCGCGGCAAGACCCGATACCTACCGTGCCGCCCGCACAGCATGCCGGGCACGCCGGCCACGACATGCACTTCGGGCTGACGCGCATCCTGCTCGGTCTGGGCATCGCCCTGCTTGTCGTGGTCGTCGTGATCGCCGCGCTGCGCCTGTGGCGGCATCTGACCCGGTCGCCGGCACCCGAGACCCCGGCGACGTACGCGATGCTCGACGATGAGCAAGAGCGCCTGGTCCAGGCCGTTGACTCCGGGCGCCGTGCCCTGCTGGACGGAACCGACGCCCGCCCAGCCGTCATCGCCTGCTACGCCGCCATGGAGGAGTCGCTCGCCAACTCCGGCGTAACCCGGCGCGCCTCGGACAGCCCGCAGGACCTTCTGGAGCGGGCCGTCACCGGCGGCCTGCCCATGGGTGTGGCCGCCGACGCGCTCACCGCGCTGTTCCGCGAGGCCCGTTACTCCACGCACCCGATGGACGACAGCCACCGCGACCGGGCCGCGGCCGCGCTCGCCGAAATCGCCGACTGCCTGCGCTCGCGGACGTCTGGACCCGAAGCCGTCACGGGTACCTCGTGAGAACGCCTGCCCGGATCCGGGCCAATGCCGACTCCGTGGCGTCAAAGCCCGGTTCGCTGCGCCACTCGCTGGCCGTACTGGGCACGGCCGCGGTCGCGGTCGAAGTACTGCTCGCCCTGGCCGACGGTGCCGCCGCGGCCGCCGGCGGCCTCGCCCTCATCACCGCAGTCGCGCTGGCCCTGGTGCGCTATGCCGCGGGTGGCGCCGCCCAGGACAGCGGCTATCGCAGGCCGGTGCGTTTGCTGGACAGCCGGGCCCCGGCACTCGGCGGGTGGCGGCGCATCGTGGCCAAGGCCCTCGCGGACGGCGGGGAAGCGCACCTCGCCACCGTCATGCGGCCGCAGTTGCAACGGCTGTTCGCCGCTCGGCTGGCCGAACGGCACGGCGTGGCGATGTACCGGAACCCGCAGCGGGCCCGGGCGCTGGTCGGAGCTGAGCTGTGGCCGTGGATCGATCCCGAGGCGACCACTCCGCAACCCACTCTCCCCGAACCCGTCCTGCGCTCCCTGCTCGACCGCCTGGAAGCCCTGTGACCGATGGCGCTGTGACCGACCCCCCGCAGCGCGCGCATCCCGACCCCGCCCCGTGAGGAACCGACCGTGACCAGGGCGCAACCCATACCGGACCAGACCACCTTGACTCCCCGACAGGCGGGTGAAAGGGCTGCGGCCGTGCTCGACGAGATCGGCACGGCGGTGGTCGGCAAGGCGGAACCGCTGGCGCTGGTGATGCTCGGCATCCTCGCCGGCGGCCACGTCCTCATCGAGGATCTGCCCGGACTCGGGAAGACGCTGCTGGCACGCTCCTTCGCCACCACGCTCGGCCTGGACTTCCGCCGTATCCAGTTCACCCCCGACCTGCTGCCCTCCGACGTCACCGGAGCTCCGTTCTACGACCAACGGACCGCCGACATGGTCTTCCGGCCGGGCCCCGTCTTCACCCACCTGCTACTCGCTGACGAGATCAACCGCACCCCGCCCAAGACCCAGGCCGCACTGCTGGAGGCGATGGCCGAGTCCCAGGTGTCCATCGACGGAAATACCCGGCCGCTGCCGAAGCCCTTCGTGGTCATCGCCACCGCCAACCCCATCGAGTACGAAGGCACGTACACCCTGCCCGAAGCCCAACTCGACCGGTTCCTGCTGCGGGTTCGTATGGGCTATCTGGCGGCATCCGAGGAGACCGGCATGCTGCGCGCGCGTCTCGATCGGGCGGCCGCCGAAGCCGTGCTGCGCACGCTCAGCGGTCCGGGCGAGGTGCTGGACATGCGGGCCGCCGTCGAAAGCGTCGAGGTGGACGACGACCTGCTGGAGTACGTCGTCGCGCTGGTCCGAGCCACCCGAACCCACCCGCATATCCAGGTCGGCGCCTCTCCGCGCGGCGGCCTGGCCGTAGTGCAGCTCGCCCGCGCCCGCGCCGTCCTGGACCTGCGGGACTACGTGACCCCAGAGGACGTCAAGTCCGTCGCGGTGCCGGCCCTCGCACACCGCGTCACCCTCAAACCAGAGCTGTGGGTCCGGCAGATCGACAGCGACGACGTGATGCGCGAGATCGTGCAGTCCGTGCATGCCCCGCAGACCTTGCCGCGCACGCCGATCGCATCATGACGGAACCCGTGCCGGCCCGCAGAGGGGCCGCCGCCGTTCAACGAGCCCTGGACGGGGACCACGACGCGACCGCCCAACCCCCGCCGCCCCCACCTGGCCGGCGCGCCAGTGAACGCGTTCTCCGGATGGGCACCTTGGCCGTCGTCGCGCTGGCCGCCGCGCTGGTCACCGGGCGGCCCTGGGTACTTGCTCTCGCCGCCACGCCAATGGTGCTGCTCGCGCTCGCCCTGCCGACCGGGCCGCACCCGGAGGCGGTGACGGCCGAGGCCGAGGTGGAGCCGCGGCGATGCTTCGAAGGCGAGCAGGTGACGGTGCGAATCACCGTGTCCTACGACGGCGATACCGGCCGCCTGGACCCCGGCGTCACCCTCGGTCACGGGGTCCGGCTCGACCACCTCGCGGTCGGCCCGCACCGCGTCGATCTCGTCCTGACCGCGCAGCGCTGGGGCCGCTGGACGCTCGGCACCGTAGACGTGGACGTCTACGACCGCGGCGGGCTGGCCCGGCGCACCGTCCGGGCCGAACTCGGTGAAGTCGCCGTCTTCCCGCTGCCCGAGCACGCCGGCCTCACGCCCATCCCGGTCCGGCTGCCGCAACGCCTCGGCGAGCACACCGCCAGGCAGCGCGGCGAAGGCGTCGAGGTCACCGGCGTACACCCGTATGTGCGTGGCGAACGGCAGCGGCGGATCCACTGGCCGGCCACCACCCGCCGCGGCACCTTGCAGGTCCACCAGTTCGCCGCGGAGCGCGCCGCCGACACCGTGGTGCTGCTGGACGTGCTCGCCGACGTGGTCGACCCGGTCACCGGCGCGTCCTCGCTCGACGAGACCTTCCGGGCCGCTGCCGGACTGGTCCGCGCCTACCTGCGCACCCACGACCGGGTCGGCGTGGTGTCGGTCGGTGGCGCGACCCGCTGGCTGCAACCGGGCAACGGCCAGGGGTACTTCTACCGCATCGTCGAGAGTGTGCTGGAGGTCCGCAAGGACCGCGCGTACCGTACGGAAGGTCTCAGCCTGCTCCCACCGCCCGCGTTGCCCGAAGGAGCGCTGGTGTACGTCATCACGCCACTGACGGACCAGCGGATCTTCGACATCCTGCACCAGGTGCGCGGCCGGGCCAACCCGATGGTCGTGATCGAGGTCCCCAGTGGCGAGCCGGTCCTGGAACCTGGCGACGCCGAAGACGAACTCGCGCTGCGTCTGTGGCGGGCTGACCGCGACGCCATGCGCTTCGCCTTGGTGGAACGCGGCGTCGCGGTCATTGCCCACCGGCCCGGCGAGACCATCGACCTCGCCCTTGCGCCGCTGCTACGCACCCGCATCCACGGGGGGACCCGATGACCACCGCACCCGCCCGGACCGCCCGGCCAGGCTCGCGCCTGGGCGACAGCCGAGCAGCCCTACTCGTCGCACGCCTCACCTCCCGCGTCACCGACCGTCTGCTCGGAACGGCCCTGGCCGTCGCCGCCTGTGACCCGCCGGTCGCCCTGCACGCGTCAGTGCCGGTCAAGGTACTGGTTCTGGGGGCGGCGACGGCCGCGTGGTGGGCCGCTCCGATGGTCGACGCGCGCCCCGTCCTGGCCTCCATGCGCTGGCGGACCCTCGCGGCCCGCCACAGGACGACCGTGCTGCCGGCGGCTGCGATAGCGGTCGCCGCGGCCACCGGCCCCGCGGTCTGGCTGGTCGTCTGCATCGCCGCCCTGCTGCTCGCCTACCTGCTGGTCACCGACGCGTGGACGGCTGGTGTCACCGCCCCGCCCGGCCGGCCGCAGGCGACACCCGCACTTGCGGCCGCAGCCGCGACCACGGTGGTACTGCTCGCCGCCCAAGCGCCGGTCGCCGGTCGCCGGTAGCTCATGGGCACGTCTGCCCGCCTCACTCGCCATCGCCGCGACCGCGGTTTGCCTGGTACTGGCGCTGCGCACCCGCCGCAGCCCGCCCGGCTGACCGACGAGACCGCCGGCGGGTTGGGCGCCTGTCCAACCGTTGTTGACGGTCACGCCGAGCAGCTGGACAACTGCCCGTCGTCCGGCCCCTGCCTGAACGCTCCTGGGCTGCGGCGCTGCTCGTGGACCAGGAACGCCTGCGAACCCGCCCTCCTTTCATCGCCTCTCCCGTGCTGTAACGGCGCTCGCCGTAAGTCACGTGATCAACAGACGTAGGACTCGGGTCAGCACGGGAGCCGTTGGCTATGTGGTGGGCTTCAGGAAGCGGAAGACGGCGTCCTTCTCCATGTCGACTTCCCGCCGGATCCGCGGGGGGACAGGATCGAACGCATCCACGCTGATGGAGCGCGCGCCGGAGCCACGGCTCCAGGTGGCCATGGCCAGGCCGTCGGCGATGACGGTCGGCCGGATGATGCCGCCTCCCGGCCAGACGCGAGCCTGGTGGGCAGCGGGGACGGACACCTCGCGGGTGCGGTAGCCGACCAGGTAGTTGTCGTAGGCGGGCAGCATGCGAACGTCTGGAGCGGCAGACCGGTCCGGGAGTTCCTGCAACCGGCCGGCGATCACGGTCAACGCTCCGTAATCGGTGATCACGCCGGATTCCGCCAGCAGTTTCCAGGCCCTGCGTGCCCAGGAGATCGACAGCCCGGACCATGCGGCGAAGTCTTCCACGGCGGCGGGGGCGTGCGCGGCCAGGTAGCGACGGGCCAGCTCGGCGAGAGCGGCGTCTGCCTCCCTCTGGAAGCGCCCGGTGGGAGGCAGCCAGTCGTCGAGCAGCACATACGTGGCCTCACCGGCGCGCTGCGGGCCGTGGCAGAGGATGCCGGTGAGTGCCGCGTGGCGGATCAGGTGGAAAGGCGCCTGCCCGTCCGGCGGGACACCCAGGGTGGTGAGGTGCTCGGTCAGCCCGGCCCGAGTGAGCGGGCCGTGCGCGGTGAGAACGCGCCGGATGAGGTGATCGGCACGCCGGCGCAGACCGTCGTCCAGGCCCAGCTGCTGGTAGCGGCGGCTGCTTGCGGCAAGGATCAACGGCGACAGCAACTGCAACACCCAGCGGGCGTCATCGCTGGGGATGGTGTGCAGGGTGCCGCGCATGTACCAGCCGCGCACGATGCTCCGTTCGTCCTCGTACGCCGTGCGGATGGCCGCGACAGTCATGTCCCGCGCGCGTACCCGGACGCCCAGGTCGGCGGCCGTGGCGTCTTGAGACTGGATGGCGAAGACTCGTCGGACGACAGCCTCAGCAGAGGCCTCCCGTGCTCCGCCGGCCAGGGCTTGGGCATGGGCCCGCAGCCGGCGGACGCTTTCGTGGTCAAACATCAGGCGGCACCTCTCACTCAGCGCGGTCAGGAGACGGCCGCATCGAGGGTGCTTGCCGGCCTCCGTGGCCGCCATGCCACTCTTTCCGACTCCCCGGCCGCTAGAGGCCCAGCAACACCTTCAGCAGCGTCACCACCGCGGTACCGACGAGGATTGCTGCACCGAGCTCAGCATTCTAGGGACGCACATCGACGTAGTCGCCGGTGGCCTTGGCCGGGCCGGTGGTGTGGGTGCCGGTGAAGTTCCACCGCCAGTAACCGTCCCTCGCTGCCTTGACTGTGGTGCGAAGGGTTCCGGTGCCGCTGGTGTTCACCGTGACCACCGTGGTGTAGGTGCTGCTGCCCTTCGGGCGGAATTGCAGTTTCACGGCCTGGCCCGCGTATCCCGCATACCGGTAGGTGTCCCAGTTGGCCCTCACGAGCTTGCCGGTCACGGTGATACGAGCGCCCTTGGCCACCGGTTCCGGCGAGGCGTTGACTGTGAGCCGCGCGGCACGCTTTAGGCCGAACGACCCCACGCCGGGGGCAAAAACGGAATCGCCGTCATTGATGTCGACCAAGGCGTCGACTGACCATGTTCCCGCGTTGGCGTTGGCCAGGTCCACTGGATCGTCGCTGCCCGGAGCCGGGTGGGCGTTGACGGTGAACACCGTCGTGCATGCCGTCGCGGTCTCGCAGAACGCATCGGTGGTGTAGAAACCGCCGTGCGGCCCCTTCAGATCCACATCGGCGAAATACAGACCGGGGTCATCCGATCCGGTGACCGTGACCGGGAACTGCACGTTGTGCGTTATTCCTACGATGACGTCGTGTCCGGAGTTGACGGTGGCACCGCTGACTACCGGCTCGCTGGGCGTGGCATCGGCCGAGGCCCCCACTCCCGTCAGCAGAACGGCGACGGCCCCCACCACGACACCGCGGCTTGTGACGTGACCGACGGGCTTGCGCCGTGTGGCACGTGCGGCGGCGATGAGCGGGACGATGTCACGCCCGCCGCTTTGTCTGTCGCTCGGCGGTGCGGCGAAACGGCTCATAAGTCCTCCCATGGATGACAGGCCTTGCTGCCAACCACCGCACACGCAGGCAGTTGGTGGCGAGCGCAGGAGACCGATGTGTGTCACTCCCTACGACTGCCGAACCGGTCGGATCGTTGCCCCGGTCGGGGCGGGTAAACAACCAGCCACCCGCCACGAGAGTCGGACACTCCTACGGCTGTGATGCAGGGGCTGTCCCTGTTGACGAGTAGGAGCAGCACTCGCGCTTCTCCTTCCGAGCTTGCTCGTTCACCGGTCGGCGATGTGATGGCGGGCGGCTGTAGACCGCTCGGTCCGGTCGGCTTGGGCGCCGCGGATCTGGGCGCGCACCGTGGCCAGGTGGGTGGCGATCTGATCACAGCACGGCAACAAGATTCACGGGACAACCACATGTGGCTTAGCGTGTTCCGCCTGTAGTCGCACCATCATGGGGGGATCCATGCGTATCCACATCATCAGTGCTGTCCTGCTCTGCGCAGTGAGCGCCGGGGCCGTCGCCTGTCAGCCGACGGACACAGCCAAGCCGAGCGGCAGTGCCCCGCCGGCTGAGAGCACGAGTGTCGAGCCGACGAAGGATGACAAGCCGGCCGGGGAATCCAAGTCCGTGCCGAACTTTGTCGGCATGGGCCTTCAGTCCGCACAGGACACCGCCCAGGAGCAGGGGTTCTACATCCTCAAGAGCCACGACTCACTGGGCCGGGCTCGTATGCAGGTCTTCGACCGGGACTGGAAGGTCTGTTCGCAGAGCGTCAAGGCGGGGAAGGTCGCGGCCACGACGACGAAGCTCGACTTCGGCGCGGTCAAGCTCGCTGAGACCTGCCCGGCCCACGATGAGGCCGCGCCCTCGACAGTCGGCGGGACGATGCCGAACTTCCACGGCAAGAGCGTGAAGGCTGCCCGGCAGGCCCTCGACAGCAGCACGTCGATCACCGTGACTGACGCTACGGGCGCAAGCCGGTGGGTGCTGATGGAGTCGAACTGGCAGGTGTGCACGCAGAAGCCGGCCGCGGGGGTGAAGCTGAACGGGCAGCCGGTCAGCCTGGACGCGGTCAAGTTCGGGGAGGACTGCCCGTAGGAACAGCGAGGCGCCCCCTCTTAGGGAGGGGGCGTTGTCCCAGCGTAGGGGTGCAGCCCCTACGTGCCTCGTGGGCCTCGGGGTCGGTGAGCCAGATAGTTTCAACGGTGAGGGCAACACCTGTTCCGAGGTTGTGTCAACTACTCGGTTCCCCTGTGGCGTTCGCCGGGCGTGCCCTCGCGCAATGCATCAAGGCCGTGCAGATGCAGCTCCAACTGCTGCGGCGGTTCCTGCGGCGGCCGGGACGACAGCGGGCGACTGCTTCAGCAACAACGGCAAGTCGGCGCGGTGCGCTGCTGGAGCCACGAGCGACTGTTTCCTTCATTTTCTACGCAAGCGGACGACGACCACCCCTAGAAGCAGCACGACGATCACCACAAGGAGCCATATCGGAAGCGCCGCCGCTAGCGTGCCACGAGCCATCTGCACTGAGTTCATGCTGTTCATCGGGTCTCCTTCGTGGATACCCCGGCCTGCAGGCCGGGGAGGAAACGAAGCTCCCGCGTAGCGGGGCAGGGAAAGGCGAATCGCCGCCAGGGCGATTCGCCGTCTATGGCCACCGGCCAACACCCGCCACTGACACGGGAACTGATAGAATGTGAGCTATGACGCAGCAGGTCAAGCGGGCGTTCAAGTACCGCTTTTACCCCACGAACGAGCAGGCGGCTGAGCTGTCCCGCACGTTCGGCTGTGTCCGCCTCGTGTACAACAAGGCGTTGGAGGAGCGCACTCGCGCCTGGTACGGCGAGCAGCGCCGCCTCTCCTACGTGCAGTCCTCCGCTGCGCTCACGGAGTGGAAGAAGACCGAGGAACTGGCCTTCCTGGCGGAGGTGTCCTCCGTCCCTCTTCAGCAGGCGCTGCGCCACCTTCAGACCGCGTTCGGGAACTTCTTCGCCAAGCAAGCGAAGTACCCGCGCTACAAGAGCCGGAAGAAGTCCCGCGCGTCGGCCGAGTACACCCGCAGCGCGTTCAAGTGGCGTGACGGGAAGCTGACGCTGGCGAAGATGGCCCAGCCACTGGACATCCGCTGGTCGCGTCCCCTGCCCGAAGGCGTGGAGCCGACGACCGTGACAGTGTCCCGCGACGCGGCCGGGCGTTGGTTCGTGTCCCTGCTGTGCGAGGACACCATCACCCCGGCCCCCGCCACCACGCAGGCCGTCGGCATCGACGCCGGGATCACCTCCCTGGTGACGCTGTCCACCAGCGAGAAGATCACCAACCCGAAGCACGAACGCCGCGACCGCGCCCGCCTCGCCCGCGCACAGCGCGAGCTGTCGCGGAAGGCGAAGGGCTCGGCCAACCGCGAGAAGGCCCGGGTTAAGGTCGCTCGCATCCACGCGCGGATCGCCGACCGGCGCCGCGACTTCCTGCACAAGCTGTCCACTCGGCTCGTCCGTGAGAACCAAACGGTCGTGATCGAGGACCTCACCGTCCGTAACCTGCTGAAGAACGGCAAGCTCGCGCGCGCCATCTCGGATGCGTCGTGGACGGAACTTCGCTCCATGCTGGAGTACAAGTGCGCCTGGTACGGGCGTGAACTCGTCGTGATCGACCGCTTCTTCCCCAGCTCGAAGCTGTGCGGGGCCTGCGGCACGGTTCGCGGGATGCTGCCGCTGAACGTCCGCGAGTGGACGTGCGCCTGCGGCGCCGTGCATGACCGCGACGTGAACGCGGCACGCAACATCCTGGCCGCCTGGCTGGCGGCGTCTGCCTGTGGAGACGGTGTAAGACCTCAACGGGAGTCCTCCCGGACGGGGCGGTCGTCGGTGAAGCAGGAAACCCAGCGGGCGACCGCTGGAATCCCCCGCCTTTAGGCGAGGGAGGAAGTCAACCAGTCTCCTACGGTCACGTCCGGGACGGCCCGGCGAGCCGTCCCGGACATCGGCTGTCACGAAGCCTTCAAGCCAGGCTTGGTGAGACCCTTCAGATCCTTCGCGTTGCCCAGCCAGTCCAACGCTCAGCCGCGTTCCGGTCGACGTAATCACCGACTGCCTCCACCGCCACGTTCTGGGCGCACCCCTCAAAAGGCCAGTGGCGTCCTGGTAGCCGCCGGCGAACCGGTAAGGCTGGGCGACCGGTTCGGAGGACCGGGCTGGAATGCGCACGACGCGGGGGCTGTAGGTGTACGAGTCGACCATGTTGCCGTCCACGTCCACCAGAGCCATCACCGAGCCGATCGCATCGGTGAGGTAGTAGTAGCTCTTGCCCCCACTGGTCATGGAGTTAAACGTGCCTTTGGGCTCGCGGCTGAAGCCCAGGTCCACACCAACCGCCGGCTTCGCGGACAGGCCAGGCGGGCCGCTGCGCCGCGTGTGGTGGGCGCGCGGCACCGTGGATCCACCTTGACCAGGTCGAGGTCGGCCTGCCCGCGGGCCGCCGCCTTGGGCGATGACCGTCCATGTGTCCGGAAGGTCCCGGCCGCAGCCCAACGCTGAAGCGCGCCGTAGTTCGCCCGCGTCGGTCAGACGGAGGTGAGGAACGCCCGCACCCGCTCCATGAGCAGTCGGGACGCCTCCGGGTCGTACGCGTCAAGCGAGGAGTCGGCGAAGAGGTGCTGGTCGCCGGGGTAGACGAACAGCTCGGCGGCCTCCGTGGCGCCGGCGAGCTCGCGTGCGGCCGGCAGGTCCTCGTCGAAGAACTCGTCGCCTTCCTTGCCGTGGATCTGCACCGGCACCCCCACCGGCCATGCCTCCCCGAACTCCGCGACCGGGAGGCAGGAGTCGATGAGCAGAGCCCCGCGGGCCCCGGGCCGGGTCTGCGCGAGCCGCTGGGCGATCGTCACACCGAAGGAAAATCCGGCGTAGACGAGCCGGGGGCCGAGGTCGTCGGCCGCTGCGGCACCATGCTTCCGGATCGCGTCAAGCCCCTTGTCACGCGCGTATCCGAACCCCTCCTCGATGCTGGCGAACGTGCGGCCGTCGAAGAGGTCGGGCGTGTGCACGGTGTGTCCGGCCTGTCGCAGGTCGTCGGCGAAGGCCCGCACGCCGTCGGTCAGGCCCTGGATGTGGTGGTACAGCAGCACTTCGGCCATGTCAGCGGTTTCCCCGGCTCAATGTTCGACTATTTTGGAACGTTCGGCGATGCTAGACTGTTGCGTCGTGGCGGACAACCCCCCGGACTACGAGCTGGCCGATCGGATGGCACTGACCAGGCCGGCACAGGTGAAGGCCATCGGCCACCCGCTCCGCACCACGATCCTGCAACTGCTCCACGAGCGGGCCGCGACCGTCACCGAGCTCGCGTCCGCCCTCGAGCGCCCCAAGAGCACGGTTGCGCACCACGTGGACGTGCTCACCGGTAACGGCCTTCTCAAGGTGGTGCGCACGCGCAGGGTTCGGGCGATCGAGGAGCGCTTCTACGGGCGCACCGCCCGCATGTTCCACGTGGCAGCCGAGCCCTCACCCGCCGGCGAAGAGATGCCGGGTGACTTCAACGACTTCGAGGTGGCTGGGCGCGAGTCCTCGAAGGCGTTCCAGCAGGGAAAGCTCTGGGGCTTCATCCGGCATGCGCGCATCTCGGAGGATCAGGCCTCCCAGTTCTGGGACCGAATGGCCGCGTTGGTCGATGAGTTCGACCGGATGCCGAGGTCCGGCGAAACCATGTACGGGTTCGCGATCGGCATCTATCCCACCGACCATCCGACCCTGCCGACAGCGGAGTGATCACCTGCTCTTGTCGTGAAGCTTTCAGCCTGGCTGCGGCCCTTCGAACACCGCTCGACCGACCCGTTCCGCGTCGGCGGCAACTTCTCGAGGACAGAGGTGCACGCGATCGTGCGCGGTCTTAGCGGTGGTTCAGGCGGTTGAAGTGATCGCTCGGGTGCCCCCTGCCCGCGCAGCGCCAGATCAGCGATCCGGGCGGCGACCGCTCGGTCCTGGCCAACACCAGGGCGCCAGGCAACCCCGGTCCGCCCGGCTGCGTCCGTGACCACGAGATGAGGGGGAACAATGCCCGGTGGCTCAGCGGAGAAGGACAAGCCCGAAGTGGTGCCGTTCATGGCGTACCTGTGGGCAACGGTGATGACAGGCGGCGGCGCTTTCGCCCTGGTGCATGACAGCACGGGCTGGCATCGCTGGGCGTACGTGCTCTGCCTCATCGGCGGTCTGACCGGGGTGGGCGAGTGCGCGAAGAGGGCCCGCCGTGCCCGAACCGCGGGTATGCCTCAACCATGGCTGCCGCCGGCACTTCTTGTGGCGTACGCGGCGGCGGTGGTGTGGCGTACGCGGCGGCCGTGGTGCTGACCTTGATCGTGCCGGCGGTGCGCTGATTGTCCGCAGCCATCTGAACAGTCCGGGCACAGCCGGGCTCCGGAGCCGAACTGGCCTGAGCCGCGGTGATCTCCAGAGCGGCAGGGGCGCGCCTTTCGCGGTGCAGAAAGAGGTCCAGAAGCTGGACGGTCCGCTCGAAGGGAGATCGCCGTACAACCATGACCTCCTGGTGCTGCGCACAAGCACCCAAGGGCTGACCACCACCGGCGCCCCACGCTACTCACAGGACACCCCGGGAACAGCGCCTGCACCACGACGGCGTTCCCGAACTCCCCCGGCCGTGTTCCTCCGTATCCATGGACAGCCGCCGGTCCACTATGGAAGGAAACATTCGATTCATCTGGAGGCCTTGCATGCACCGTGACGGTTTTCCTGCCCCGGATTCCGGGCTTCTCCTCACCCACTTTCTCACGGTGGCCGACGTAGACCGGTCTCGCGCCTTCTACACCGACGTTCTCGGTGGTGAGGTGGTGCTCGAGGAGAACCCCTGCACCATCAAGCTCGCCAACGGATGGATCATCATGAACCCGGGCGGCGGCCCCACTCCGGACAAGCCAGACATCACCCTGCGCCCACCCGCCGACCCGAGCACAGTCAGCAGCTTCCTCAACCTCCGCGTGGCCGACATCGAGGCATGTCACCGGGAGTGGAGCGCGAAGGGGGCCGAATTCCTCACGCCGCCCATCGATCGCAAGGCCGAACTGCGGTGCTACCTGCGCGACCCGGACGGCTACCTCATCGAAGTGGGGCAGGCAACCGGCATGCTGAAGGGCGTCTACGCGGACCCGCCGGCCGGCAGAAGCTAGGGCCCGTTCTCAGACGGATTTCGCCTTGGGCAGGAATACAGCGAGGCTGACCGCTGCCTCGTAGGAGGTGGCGGTCCCGTCCGTACCTGATGCCAACTCCGCGGAAGCCTTCGAGCGCAGGGGGATCTTCACCAATCCCTTCGACAGGCTGGGTGATCGGCTGGCAAGCTGCGCACATGATCTACGGAATCGAGTCTCACCTCACCCGGTGAGCGCCCAGGAAGAGCGCCACGCGCTCACTCCCCCGACTGCTCTGTACGACCACGTCCTGCATCTGCTGCGGGATTCACCAGGCGGAGTCCCGTCCTGGCGCGGCTACTCCTTGCCCCAGAAGACCGCGACGAGCGCGGGTTCGTCCTCTCGGGAAGAGGCGAAGAGTGCCATCCGGGAAGCACTCAGCCCCCTCCCGGACGACCCTGCCATCCTGCATCGCCGCTTCGAACGACTCGGCATTCAGGATCGTCACAGGCACCTGATCAACTCCATCGTCGCCGGGCTGCCACTGCCCGCCGAACGGCTGGATGCGGCCCGCACCCTGGGACGGCGCCTCATCCGGACCGGTACGACCGCGCCCACCGTCACCGCAGGTATCGCCCTGCTGGGCCGTCTCGGCGGCCCTGAGGACGTTCCGCACCTCTCCGTCCTCGGTCTGTTCCGGGATCTCACCGGCATAGCGGTCAAGGCGCTCGACATCCTCGATCGCCGATCCGCGGGTGTCGTGTGGCTCGCGGTCTACGCCCGCCGCGACGAACTGCAGCCACTCGTTCACGCGCTATGGACAGGTGACCGGCAGGCCATGCGCACAGAACTGGTCGCGCTTCCTGCCTCGCCGCGCTTCGTCAGCAGCGCGGTCGCCCGCCGGATCTCGGAGGCTTGTCTGCTGTCTGATCTGCTCGACGACCATCCCTCCGACACCCACCTGGTTGCCCGCGCGGGCAGGCTGCTAGTCCGCATGGGGCGTTCCCGTGACGACGCTGCCGACCTCCTCGGCTACCACGACGGGCTCCGCGTGTACAACAGCGTCGTCAGCCGAGCCGGCCTTCTGCCTCCCACCCTCGACAACACCGCCATGCTGCTGTCGCTCGCCCTCGACATGAGCAGCGGTACTGGCGTGCTGCTGGACTGGCCGCCTGGACTGCGCGCGTCACTGTTGGACTCGCTCGGACGGCTGTTGGCCGAGCCTCGATGGGCGTTGGCAGGCGCTACCGCAAGTAATGCGGAGCAGCGGCGGCGAGTCGACTGGATCCGTCGCACCGGACGGCAGCCGTTCAAGAGCCGAGCCGCATCCGGCCCGTTCCGCATCGAGGTGGTCGCCGGTGACCCCGCGGACCGAGAGCCTGTCGAGACACGTGTGCTCATCGATGGCCGTCCGGTGGTCCCTGCGGTGTTCGGCCGCGGCCCTGCCCACAGCCCCGAGTACCTACTGGATGACGGCCGACTGCGGGCGGGAGATGAGCCGCGCGAAGTGCAACTGGCGGAAGCCAACTGCACGGAAGGCTGCTGCGGCGCGCTCTACGTCAGGATTCGGCAGGACGCGCATCATGTGGTGTGGGAGCACTGGCGGCAGACCATGCCAGGCTCGCGCGAGCCGACACCCGAACTTCCCGCGTACCGGTTCGATGCAGCCGCCTACGGTGCGGAGGTAGCCAGGGCGGAGACTGACTGCTCCTGGTCCTGGCGGGCCCGTAGCATCGCCAGGCTGATCAAGGCAGGGCTGGTGGAGGACCCGGGCTTGTTGAGCCGATGGGATGCAAGCCGAGGTTGGATCAGCAGTGGTTTCGACGACCCCGACACCGCTGTGGTGACCTTCTGGTACGTGCCGGGGCTTGCCTCTGGCAGACCGGAGCGAGCCGACAGTCCCCTTCAGTTCCGCTGGGTCATCACAGACGACGGCACTACGCCCGAGTCGCAAGCCGCCGCCGCCCTGCGGCGACTGGCGGAAGAGGATCCGAAGTCCTATGCGCGGGTGTGCGGTGGCAGTCGTGAGCGCGCAGAGGAGCTTGGGTTCACCTGGCCGGACAGCGTCTAGCCGACAGTCGAGTTTTCGTCCGCGCTCCGACGCTGTGACCGCACCTGCCACAGCAAAGTCGGATGCGGTAGCCAAGTGGGCTATTTCTGCCGGTAGTTCTGCCTGGTCCACCTCCGCGCACCCGTGATCCACTCTCCGGTGACGGGGGGGGGGACGTCGACCCCCTTGCGGGCCCCCGCCCGCTCAGGCCACCGGCGCATCGGCCGGTGTCCGAAGGAACAGGAGTCCGATTCCGTGACGTCCCATCGTCGCCCCAAGCAGCCGAGCCGCACGCGCGTGAGCGTGCTGACCACCGCAGCCGCCGCCGTCGCGCTGAGCGCGAACGCCGCCGACGCCACGCCTGGTCAGCGGCTCGGCAAGGACCCGGTGAAGGTGAAGGTCGACAAGCTCTACGAGCAGGCGGAGCAGGCCACCGAGAAGTACAACGAGGCCAACGAGAAGCAGCAGAAGCTGCAGAAGGAGATCTCCAGCATCCAGGACAGCGTCGCCCGCGGCCGGCAGGAACTGAACGCGCTCCGTGAGGGGCTGGGTTCACTGGCCTCCGCGCAGTACCACTCCGGAGGCATCGATCCCTCAGTGCAGCTCTTCCTCTCCTCGGACCCGGACGACTACCTCGACAAGGCGTGGACGCTTGACCAGTTGAGCGGCCAGCAGGTCGAGGCGCTGAAGAAGATCCAGGACAAACAGCGTCAACTCGCCCAAGAGCGCGCGGAGGCCACCGAGAAGCTCAAGGACCTGGCCGCCACCCGCGCCGAGCTGGGCAACAAGAAGAAGGAGGTCCAGGGCAAGCTCGGGGAGGCGCAGAAGCTACTCAACACCTTGACCGCCAAGGAGAAGGCGGCCCTCGACGCCGAGCAGCAGCGCGCCAGCCGCTCCTCCGCCGAGCGCGTGGACATCGGCCACCACGCCCCCGCATCCGGCCGGGCCGGCGCCGCGTTATCGGCCGCCCAGAGCCAGATCGGCAAGCCCTACGTCCGCGGCGCCACCGGCCGCTCACCACCTGGCGCGCGGCTTTCGCCAACGCCGTGCGCTGAGCGGTGTTCGGGTACAGCCGGAAGCTGTACCGAAGCTGCACGCGGGCCACGATACGCTTCCCGGATCTCGTCCGTCACTGCTGGCGGGCGCAACGCCTGTGGTCCGGCTCGTACTTCGCCGGGTCGGTCGGCGGTGCGGCCGCTCAGCATCGTGAAGCAGTACATCGAGCAGCAGAACCGGCCGCTCTGACGCTGGATGAGGTGACCAGTGCGGATCCGTGCCCATAGCTGAGGTCAGAGCAGGCTAAAGATTCGCTTCACCACCGGGCTGAAGCCCGGTGCACTGCGAATAGACCCGGTAGCGGCGTCACGGGGTCACCCGAAAACCGTCGCGCGAGGCGGACCTCCCGTCGCGTAGTGTCCCAGGCCATGACCGTGTTGCATGGTGCTCTCGTCGTACTCCGCCCCACCGTCACCGAAGACGTCACTGCCCTGGCGGCCATCCGGGCTACTCCTGAGGTGCGTGCCCGGTGGAAGGGCGGAGACGATCTCGAAGCCGACATCGCAGCCAACCTTGACGACCCCGACTGCCACTGCCTGACCGTTGAATACCAGCAGGGGATCATCGGCATGATCCAGTGGTATTCCGAGGAAGATCCGGACTACCGGCGCGCCGGTATCGATGTTTTCCTCGAGCCCACCGTGCATGGCAATGGACTGGGCACCGACGCAGTACGCACACTGGCCCGCCACCTCATCGATGCGTACGGCTACCACCGGCTGGTCATCGACCCGGCGGCCGACAATACCGCGGCGATCCGCTGCTACGAGAAGGTCGGCTTCCGGCCGGTCGGCATCATGCGGCAGTACGAGCGCGGTCCGGACGACACCTGGCACGACGGCCTCTTGATGGACCTTCTGGCCACCGAGCTGACGCGCTGATTCCTTCCATCCTCCGAGGAGCGGTCCTGGCACCTACTAGGCGTACGGTCACACCAAGGGCGGTCCGTTCAGCCAGGGCCAACTGCCGCTTCTGACCGTGTCGACAACACTCCTCTGGAAGGACATGATGAAGCTTCTCCTCACCGACTCCGGTGTCAAGAACGCGAGCATCCGAAATGCGCTGCTCGACCTCCTGGGTAAGTCGATCGCCGAGTCCAGCGCTCTCTGTATCCCCACCGCCGGGTACGGAGCCCCCGACGCCGATCCGGGCGGTCCATGGCGGTTCATCAGCGGCCAATCCCCCAGCCCGATGACCGGACTGGGGTGGAAGTCGGTGGGCGTGTTGGAGCTCACCGCACTGCCCAGCATCGAGGAAGCGCGCTGGGTCTCCTGGGTCCGGGAGGCCGACGTCCTCCTGGTCAATGGTGGTGACGCGCTCTACCTGGGCCACTGGATGCGAGAGTCCGGGCTGGCTGCACTCCTGCCGTCGCTGTCCGACACGGTCTATGTGGGGCTCAGTGCCGGGAGCATGGTGATGACCCCCCGTATCGGTGAGGAATTCGTGGGCTGGAAGCCGCCCACCGGCGACGACAGCACGCTGGGCGTGGTTGATTTCTCGATTTTCCCGCACCTGGATCATCCGTCATGTCCGGAGAACACCATGGCCGCGGCGGAACGGTGGGCGGCCAGGATGACGGGCCCGGCCTATGCGATTGACGAGCAGACCGCCATCAAGGTGGCCGATGACGCCGTCGAAGTGGTCTCCGAGGGCCACTGGAAGCTGTTTTAGTACTTCCGCCGAATGAACAGCGCAGTGTCTGAGAGCCGTGCGGCCGATCAAGGAGCAGCTTGGTCTGTCCCCTGGCTCAGACGGCTGCGATCGTGAATACATGAGTGATCACGCAACTCCGACTCCAGCACCCAGCCTCGACGAAGTAGCTGCCCAATGGCAGGCGCTCATCGCCGGTGATGTGACCCGTGAAGCGATCCATGCTTGGGCAGCCGCGTGGGTCGAGGACGAAACGGACCTTCGCGTCCCGCCGCTGGTTTTCGGGGCCCTGCAGTACCTGCACGGCTTCGACCTGTGCCGGGATCCGGATCGTCCCGGAGTCGTCTGGCACGGCACCGCGGATGAGGGCGGGTGGGTTCACTCGCCCGACGAAATCGCTGATGGCTTCGCCCGTTGGCTGAGTCGTAGACGGTGTGGAAGCAGGCCGTGTTGAGGTCGTCAAGGTCTGCGCCGTCTCCGAACTGAGAAGTCAGGTGCTTGGGCGGCAGCGTCTTCTGCGGGCTGACTAGAAGAGGCGGGCGCGCATGTCCTGTGTCAGGTTCTCGATGATCTCGCGCAGCCACTGACTGCGGACGGCTGGTAGCCGGACCAGAGTGTGCCGGAACACTGCGGGGTCGGTTCGGAACAGGCCGTAGGGGTGCGGTGCGGGCGGATCGTCTCGGAGGACGCCGTCGGGCATGACGCCCGACGCGGGGACGGGCGGATACGTCTTGGCGAAGGCCAACCACAGCCACACCGCGAACGGTAGCGGCACCGGGTATGCCGCGGCGGCCGGGTTGGGGAGGGTCCAGGTCTGCCCCGTCTGCGGATGGACCGGTACGAGGTGGATGTCGGCGCCTGCGTCGGGGGCGGGAAGCCCCGGCCCGGCCAGGACGGCGCGTCGCGCCCCCGGACCTGGGGGCAGCAGGGCGTCGAGGGCGCGTTGGAACACTTCCTCGGTCAGGCCGTCCGGGACGATCACCGGTCGGCCCTCGGAAGCGGCCAGCAGATGGGCGAGCGCCCGGCCGGCCGCAGCCTCCCACCGCGGGCTCCAAGACCACCAGTGGTGCAATCCCAGCCGTGGTCCTCCCCACGCAGTGATCGGCTCGAACGGCGGTATGCCCCTCCCTTCGGCCGTCAGATTCGTCCAGGAAAGCGGTGTGGCATCGGTGTCGTCGACGGGGCGGCGGCACACGGCGTCCGGGGCGAGCCACACCGCCTGCCAGAGCGAGCAGTCGTCGATCCGGGTAGCCACGGGCAGGCCGCACGCTTCGCAGGCCAGGTTGGGGCCGTCGGCTCCGTCGAGGCCGCAGCAGTAGCCGCCGCACTTCTCCAGAATCGGCACGGTGCCGCGAGTGTCTCCGGGCGCGATGACGATCGCGCCGGGGGCGCCGTCGGACAGGGCGTAGACCGGCGCGTGGATGCCGCGAGTGGCCACCTCGTCCGGATCGAGTTCCTCCCACCTCCGCCACGGCGGCCCCGAGGGCTCAGGATCGACGGCGAACGTGCCCGACTCCATGAGCACGGGGAGCTGGATCCCGTTCCCGTATTTCTGATGGGCGTGAACCGGCAGGGTGACCTGGGACAGCGGGGTGGTCAGCTCGGCGCCGCACCCCGCACACACGAAGACGAGCAAATGCCCTCCGCTTGGGAATCAGTATCGTCGCAGTCGGCGGAGGCCGAGCCAAGGCGTTTTTCGTCTGCCGCGGGGCCGGAGCGCCGCCACGACGGGGACCATCAGCTCCAGCCGCCGACGGGTGCCGACTGTTGCCCAACTTGGGGGCCTGTCGGTGCGGTCCTTCGGGCGCTTGTTCGGTCGGCAGCTGAGGCCTTTCATCATGACCTGGCGGTTGGGTGTTCGTCAGCCGGGGCGGCACGCGGGTGGTCATCCCCATGAGTGCCGAATCAGCCGGTAGGTGAGGCAGGCTGAGACAAACGATCAGTTTGGGGTTGACCTCAGGTCTGGTTGAGCTTCTAGGTTCGGGGGTGCCGATGTCGACGTACCGGAGAGGAACGGCCATGAGGACGCTGGTGCTGGGAAGGTCGCCCGCCAGGGTGACGGAGGTACTGGCCACGCTGCGTGCGGACGGCTTTGACGCGGAGGGAGTGAGCACCGACGAGGAGGCGCAAAGACTCCTGGAGACAGAGGAGTTCGGGGTTCTGATCATCGGAGGGGGCGTGAAGCCGGACTCCCGCGCCACACTCACGGAGTTCGCGGCGAAGCACCGGGTGCGGCGGGTGATCGATGGCGCGCTGACGGAGCCGTTCGACGCCTACGTGCGGCAGGAACTCGAGCCGCTGATCCGGGAGGCCGCCGCCAAGGGGTGACGGCCATGGTCCATCTGGACGTGGATGTGGACGGGGCGTCCTCACCTGGAGCGGTCTTCCCGTCCACCGCGTCCCGCGATCTCGTCTTCGATCTACGAGTGGTTGCGGCCAGCACCGCTCGTGCCGCGTGAAGCGTCAGCGGTGGCTGAGAACGTTGACCACGCGGCCGCTGGGGTCGCGGACGAAGAACCGACGTACTCCCCACTCCTCGTCCTGCAGGGGGTGGACGATCTCCGCGCCGCTGTCCCGCATGGCCGCGTACGCGGCATCCACGTCGTCGACTTCGACACTCATATCGGGGGTGACCGGGGCAGTCTTGTCGTTGGTCATCACGCTGACCTGCGCTACTGGATTGGACGGCGAGGCAAGCGTCATGATCCAGCCGAGATTCATGACCTCCTCAAAGCCCAGCAGGCCATAGAACTCCCGGCTTTCCTGCGCGGCCTCTGACTGGATGATGGGCATGACACGGCGAACGGCCATCGACGCCTCCGGATGAGAACAAGACGGATCCAGGACCATACAGGGGGTACTACGCAGCACCTACGCACTGCGACTCTCACGAGCCGAACTGGCGTCGTGGCCGCCTCCGATCCCCCAGTTGCACGCGGGCTGTCAGCGGCGGTTGAGTACACCGATGAGAGTGGACAGGTCGGCGGCGCCCACCGGATCGTCCGGGTAGCGGGTGATCTGGAGAGGCCCCACCTCAGGAAGGACGATGTCCTCGCGGGCCAGGACATGGACCAAGGTCAGCAGGGCCGCGCGGGCGTTGCCGTCGGTGAAGGGGTGGAAGAAGGCCACGTCGAGGTAGGCGCGGGCCGCGCGGGCCGCCGGCGGGAGCTCCGTCTCGATCGCCTCGCGCAGGCAGACGGCGAAGTCAGCCTGAGTGCGCGGGGTCAGGCCGTAACGCTCGCGGCCGGCCTTCGCATAGGCGTCGTTCACCCGGAATGGCGCTTCTGCTGCACCGAGGACTTCGCGCTGCCAAGTGGCCAGCAGGGTGAAGTCCAGTGGGCAGCGGTATGCGGCAGCGGCGCGGGCCAGTGTGTAGGCGGTGAGCAGACGATTCGCACGGACCGGGTCGCGCCGCCGCACCGGCCCTTCGCACCAGACCCGGAACCCGTCGGTCGCAGGTTGAACCCGTCGCAGGACCGGTGCTCGCTGCCAGTCGGCGTCACGGCGCACGCGCAGCCAGGTCGAGAGACAGTCAGTAGCGGTCATGGAGATCCTCCAGCGCTTCCCGCTCGCGGTGGTCCTGGCAGGGGGCATGGCCGGTGAGGTCGACCGCGAAGTCCTCACCGACAGATTCGATCAGTGGCCAGGCCGTGAGGGAGCAGTTGGTCGTCCGGCAGTTCCAGGCCGGCCGGCGGCTGCGGCCGAGGTGATGTGGTGGCACAGGTTCCGCGGCAGGGGTGGTCGGGTTCGCAGACCGTGAGGCCCGCACGATCCCGGCCCCTCCCCATGAGTACGCTCTCCCCTCGTACTCAAGGGGAGGGATCATGCGAGACAGAACAGCCAGGCCCGTCAGAGCGGCTTGGGCTCTGGCGGGCGGAGCGGCGGCCCTGACGTTGCTCACGGCAACCGCAGCTCATGCGGAAGGGAAGGGGGACATCCGGGTCACGGCCGCTGTCGTCAACGACGGCAAGAACATCATCATCGGTACGTCCCAGCGCGTCACCTACCCGATCGCCATCACCATCCGGGACAACTCCGGGGTGAAAGGTCTGTCGCACGTCAGCGTGTTCAACAAGAGCAACGGCTGGGGCTTCAGCGACTGGACCGGCACCAAGTGCGTGAAGAAGAGCCACACCACCTCGGTGTGCACGGCCACCATGACGATCGCGCCGCAGTGGCTCCCCGACAGCCTGCCCGAGGACGTCGACCACGCGGCGGGCCTTTGGCAGGTCAACGCCAGGGTCAAGGCGAACGACGGCGACTACTGGATCTCGGACGACATCGCCGAGTTCAAGATGAAGCGCGCCTCCAGGCTCACCACGGACGCCGCGCCCGAGCCCGTGGCCAAGGGCGCCCAGCTCACCGTCTCCGGCAAGCTGACCCGGGCGAACTGGGAGCACCTGAAGTACTACGGGTTCACCGGTCAGGACGTGAAGCTCCAGTTCAGGGCGGCCGGCGCCGCCCACTACCGCACGCTGAAGACGGTGCGGACAGGCGACTCCGGGAAGCTCAGCGCCAAGGTCACGGCGACCTCTGCCGGTAGCTGGCGCTGGCACTTTCCCGGCACTACGACGACCGCGCGGGTCACGTCCGCCGGGGACGCGGTCTCGCTGAGGTAGCCGGCCGGCGAATTCGGCGGCATCGGCCCGCCCGTCCGCGACGCACGGTGCGGACGGGCGGTTCGGTGGACACGGGATGAGCGAGGACTTCAAGCCGCCGCTCGGGTCCGGCGCCGGCGTCCCGTCTGCGGGCTCCGCCACGCCGTTCGTGCAGCGCCAACTCTCAGCGCGCCTGGCTCCGGGCGCGAGTTCGTCGAGCAACTCACCGAGCGGTGGCGAAAGATGGCGGACAGGGAAGGGTGGGAACTGGTCGCGCGGGCCCGGGCCTGCGTCACAATTCGCACTATTCGTATGGCCGTTCACACGCCGCGGGCGAGTGGCACGACACCCTTGATCGTCTTCTGGGCGGCGCCTAGGCTCTCATGACCATGGAGATGGGGGATCCGGCTCGCGGGCGGCGGGCACGGCACGGTGGGTTGGTCAAGCGTCGTGCAGCCGCCACTCTGCTGGCCGGGGCTGTGGGGCTGGTCATTCTGGGCACGATGTTCGTCTTACTGCCCGGTGTGGTGGTCGACCACGATCTCGCGGGGGCGAGCGTCGCCGCGCAGGATCGGCTGAAGGCGGTGAACGATGTCCGTACGACGCTATTGCAGGTGGTCGGTGGCCTGGTCGTACTCTTCGGCGCGTATGCCACCTGGCGGCAACTGCGGGTGAGTCAGGACGGTTTGCGCGCCACACAGGAGGGCTACGTCACCGACCGGTTCAGCCGGGCCGTCGACCAGCTCGGCAGCGACAAGCTGGATGTGCGCATCGGCGGGTTGCACGCGCTGTGGCGGATCGCGGAGCAGTCAGCCCGGGACCGGGAAGCCATCATCTCCATCCAGGCCGCTTATCTGCGTACACACCTGCCCTGGCCACCCGCCGGGCCGGAAGCACCGGCGGCTGACGTGCCCATCAACGACATCGCGCCCCTGGAGACTCGCGCCGCCGACGCCCAGGTGGCGCTGACGGCGCTCGGCGTGCTGTGCCGGCACCGGGAGCAGTCGTGGGTCAATCTCAGCATCACCGACTTGCGCCGGGCAGACTGCGACGGACTGTGGTTCCCCGAGGTCAACTTCGACCGTGTTTGCATGGAGGCGGCGGGCCTGTACCACGCCAATCTGACCCAGGCATCCCTGGTTTCGGTCAACCTGCGGCACGCCGACCTCACGACTGCGATTCTCCGCCGGGCTCGGTGCGTTCTGGCCGACCTGAGAGCCGCGAAGCTGGTCGAAACCGACTTGCGTGACGCCGACTTCACCGGGACCGACCTGCGCGAGGCGAACCTGCGCAAGGCCGACGCCCACGGCGCGGTCTTCCACCGCGCCGATCTCCGCATGGCTGACCTGCGCGGCACCGACTTGAGCACCGCCGACCTTGCCGAAGCACGCCTCACCGGCGCCCTGGCCAGCGAGCACACCCGCTGGCCCGCCGACTTCGACCGGACGGCCGCCGGGGTCGTCGACACCGATGACCCCGGCCCCGAGCCCTCGCCCCTGCTCCAACCGCCGGGTATGACTTGGCAGGCGCCGCCGTTGCGGTCCACTCCCTGACCAAGCTGTGCCGGTCAGGGCTGCGGCGACCGCGATCCGCCTGACCGGTGTCACTCCTCCTCTGCGTGCTTGGGCGCCCTCTGCGGCTCGGACAAGTCCTGGGTGTTGGCACAGGTGGTGAGCGGGACGGTGTCGGTGATGATCGCGGTGCCGGCCACGAGGCCGAAGTTCCAGCCAAGCCCGAGCAGGGCTAGGGCCGGCGCGACCGAGTCGTCGGGCGCGACGGCCGCGAGGATGCCGGCGGCCAGAAGAGTGATGCCGGAGGCGGCGGCGACCTCCATCCGGCCGTAGCGGTCGACGAGCCGGCCTGTCAGGGGTGAGGGCAGGTACATGGCGCCGATGTGGATGGCGATGACGAGACCGGAGGCTGCGGTGGCGTGGCTGGTCGTGCATGTGGACCGGCGTCATCGTCATGATCGGCGGCTGAGCCCAGCCCGGATCCGGAACATGACGGGCTCACGCACTTGGGCGGCAGCGGCGCCGGAGCGGACGATGTGGTTCATGCGAGGGCCATTGCAGGGACGCGCTTGCGGATGGCCTCCATCTCGGCGTCGTCCGACGGCAGCAGGGGCGGACGGCCCGCAAGCTTCGACAAGACGATCTGCAAACGCAGGAACGAGGTGGAGCGGACGATCAACGCGTTGAAGAACTTCCGGGCCGTGGCCATACGCTTCGACAAACGCGCCTACGTCTTCCACGGGACCGTCACCCTCGCCTCGATCCGGCTCTGGCTCCGCCCATGCCTTCACGTCTCGGCGCGGCGGAACTTACGGTTTGTGGGTTACCCAGAGCAGTTCCGCCGGCCAGCGGTGTGCCCAGTCGGGTGGGTCGGTTTCGTTGTAGCCGTTGGGTGTTCCGAGTTCGGGCCGCGGCTCGATGAGGTCGTCGATGATGAGACCCGCGCCGCGCAGGACCTTGATCCAGTCGCCGTAGGTGAGCTGATAGCTGGTCGCGCCGTCGTCTTCGGCGATGGTGTTCAGCCCGAAGTAGTCCTGCTGCAGCGTCGTGGTCACTCGGCTGGCGGCTTCGTCGTAGCAAGCTTCGAACCATGGGCTGGCGACGTTGAACACCAGGCGCCCGCCTCGGCCCAAGACGCGTGCGGCCTGCGGGACGGCCAGGTGCGGGGGCGCCCAGCTGAGCCCACCGAAGTCGCAGAACACCAGGTCGAAGCTGTCGGCGGCGAAGGGGAGTTGTTCGGCGGCGCCTTGCACCAGCGGGTACCGGGCGGCTCCCATCGCGCGGGCCGCTGCGCCGAGTTGAGCTTCGGACAGGTCGAGCCCGACCACGGTTGCGCCCTCGGCGGCGAGCGCCCTGGACCACTGGCCGGCGCCGCAGCCCAGTTCGAGGACGCGCTTGCCGGTGACGTCGCCCAGGGCGTGCAGGTGCGCGTCGGGGATGGAGTACATGCCCCACAGCCGGGGTGTGGCGCCGATTTGCGGGTCGTGCTCGTGCTGGTAGGCGCTGCTGATCCGGTTCCAGAACCGCCGGTTGGCGGGGATGCTGTCCACGAGCCGACTCCAGCACTGCCTGCCGGGGGCGGTCAACACGATTAGGGCACTGGCCGACCCTCGCCTCGGTCCGGCCCTGACTCGGCCCATGATCCGCCGGACTAGCCCAAGCGGCGCGGGCCCTTTCGTCACCGCTTGCGGGCCCGCCCGGGCCATCCACGGCTGGCGCGGGCGCCCGTGGCGTGATGACGGGCTGCGAAGCCATTCCCCTCACCCGCACCCGCTCCTCCCGCATCGGTCCCCTGATCGCGGCAGAAGTCAGCAGGTGGCTCACGCGGAGGGACCAGTGCCGGCCGAGCGGCGAGCCCTCCTAGGCACTGGCCTTGCCGGTCGAGGCCCGGCGCGGGCCTGATCGGCGGGGTGGGCCGGGTTCCGGAAGGGCAGGCTGCACGCAGGCGAAGGAATTCGGCGCCCGTGCCGCACCAGGTGCGGGCCGATGCAGAGGAGCAAGCGACGTGTCGATCACCGCTCCGATCCCCGACCCATTACAGGCCGGCCAGACCGGCCCGCACATCGATGCCGCACTTGTTCTTCTGCGCGGAGAGCTGGCCCGCAGTGACAGCAAGGCATCCCTGTTGTTGGCATTGAACGGCGCGGCGCTGGCCGCGCTCGTCTCCCTGGGCGCCATCGGACGCCTCTCGGCTCCCATGATGGTGGTGGGCGCAGTCGGTGCGGGCGCACTGCTGGCCGCCACAGTGGCTCTGCTTCTGGCGGTGCGCCCGCAATTGGGCGGTCCAGGGTGGCCCCAGTGGCCGAATCTCACGGACGAAGAACTGCGTCGAGAGCTCGCTGCGGGCCAGCAAGTGGTCCTGGTCAGGACACTCGCCGCCTCAGTCCGCGCCAAATACGCTCGGATCCGCCTCGCGGTCGACTTCATGCTGGCCGCGTTGGGGCTGCTCACTCTGGCGGCCGTGATCACCACAGTGAAGTCGTGAACCTCTGCGCGTGCATCCGGGGCACGGTCAGGTGATCGGGACCGGCCCCCATGACCGCAATCGCAGAACCCACATCAGAGGATTGGGAACGAAGGGGCGACGCACGCGTAGAAACGGGGCGCTTCACCCGTACTATCTCTGCACCAGGGCACATTGCGGCCGCAACGCCGTCCCTGACCCGCCTCAACGGGCCGCCAGAGCCACGTCCCGGCCGCCGATCAAGGAGACGACCATGTCTGAAGGAACGGCGTCAGCGACCGCGTTGGCCTCGCAGTACATCAGCCAAGTGGCCAGTGACCTCGAACGCAACGTCAAGGAGCAGGAACGCGTCACCGCGGAACTCAGTGCGTTGCAGGAGCAGTTGATCACGCTCCAGCACGACCATGGCGTACTGGTGAGCATGCAGCAGGCGCTCGGCGTTGCGACTCCCGTCGCCGCACCTTCCGACACCGGCACCGCCGCCGTGCCTTCTCCCAGGAAGAAGAGCACCGGCGCCTCGGGTTCGCGGCGAACGGCGAAGACGACCGCGGTGAAGTCGCCCAAGGCCAAGAAGGCGGCCGGCGCGAAGCCCGTCGCCGGTAGGTCGGTCGCGCGGAAGGGAACCGGCCCCACGCTGATCGATCTCATCCACCGCCACCTCACCGAGCAGAGCGAACCCCGTTCCGCGGCAGAAGTGGCCAAGGCGCTCAGCGATGCGCACGCCGACCGCAACATCTCGCCCAACGTCGTGCGCACCACGCTCGAAAGCCTCGTCGCCAAGAGCCTGGTGCAGCGGAACAAGCAGGGCAGCTCCGTCTTTTACACGGCTTCCGCGTCGGTGGACTCGGCATCGGCGCCCAAGGAGGAAGCCCGACGCGACACTGACAAGTGACGACAAGGGGATGAAGCAGCCCTGAGCGTCGGTCGGCAAGGCCGTGGAGCGGGGCGGGTGTGCCGGGCTCCGGCGGACAGCACCTGTTGTGCCGCGCCCGTGCGTGATGTCCGGCCATCGTGCGAACCGGTTGCGCCCGCCCACGCCCGACGGAATGATCAGGCTTGAGCCGAAAGGGCCTGAAGGCGCGGGGGCATCATGGGCGAGGTCCAGATTCTGGCGGGGCGGTACCGGCTGGAGCGGTTTCTGGGACAGGGCGGTATGGGCCGGGTGTACGAGGCCGGGACATCGCGCTCGACCGGTCGGTCGCGGTGAAGCTGCTGTCGGGGTATGCGTGAGTCGGCGGCGGGGTGGGCCCGTACGACTCCCGAGCCGGCCACGTGGACGACGCTCCATCTGCTGGCTCCGCCTCGGCCCGGGGGCGCGTTCGGTCCGCGGCCACCGCCCTCGCCGACATCACCCGTGGAACACGAACTTCCTTCCCTCCGGCCGATACTCGGCGAGTACGACTACCAGTCCTCCAAGCCCTCGTGCGGGAGGTCTACTACCGAGGCCGTCGGTGTCATCCTGACCCTCATCCTGGTCGGACGGCTGCCGGAGGCCCGAGCGAAGGCCGGCACCGGCGAGGCCATCCGTGCTCTGCTGGGCCTGCAGGCCCGCACTGCCCGCGTCGTACGGGACTGTGCCGAGAGCGAGATTCCCGTCGAGGACGTCGTGGTCGGCGACGAGCTCGTCATCCGGCCGGGGGAGAAGATCCCCGTCGATGCCGAGGTGCTCTCCGGCAGCTCGGCGGTTGATGAGTCGATGGTCACGGGCGAGCCGATGCCGGTCACCAAGCACGCCGGGGACACGATCATCGGAGCCACCGTCAACGGAACTGGATCCCTGCGCGTCCGGGCGGCCAAGGTCGGGGCGGACACGATGCTCGCCCAGACGTCTGGTGCAGCAGGCCCAGGCGTCCCAAAGCCCCTATACAGAGGCTTGCTGACGCCGTGTCGGCGTACTTCGTGCCCGCCGTCATCGCCATCGCGATCGGCACCTTTGCCGTCTGGTTTACCGTCGGCCCCTCCCCTGCGCTGACCCTGGCGCTGGTCTCTGCGGTCGCGGTGCTGATCATCGCCTGCCCATGCGCGCTCGGCCTGGCCACGCCGCTGTCGGTGATGCTCGGCACCGGCAAGGGTGCGCAGGCCGGCATCCTGATCCGCTCCGCCGAAGCATTGGAGACCGCGCACAAGCTCGACACCGTGGTGCTGGACAAGACCGGCACCGTCACCGCAGGCAGGGGGTATTCCTCACCGAGGAAGAAGCACCGCAGCAGCTGCCCTGAGTGCTGGTACCGGGCCGCGGCTCGGGGCGCCCGTTGATTGGATGCCCCGAGCCGCGGCCTGGACGGGATCTACTGCTTGCCGAGGATCTTGTTCATCTCGGTGATTTCGGCCGACTGCGAGGTGACGATCGACTTGGACATCGTCTTGGCGGGTCCGTAGGCGCCCTTGGCCTGCTCGGTCTTCGCCATTTCGATGGCGCCCTGGTGATGGCTGATCATCATCTGCACGAACGCCTTGTCGAAGGCGTCACCGGACAGGTCCTTGAGCTTGTCCATGTCGCCGTCCGACATCATGCCGGCCATCGACGAGTGGTCCATGCGGGACATGCTCTCCATCCCGGACATGCCGGCGTCCGGGACCTTCTCACCCCAGCCTTTCAGCCAGCCCGACATGGTGTTGATCTCCGGATCCTGCGCCTGCCTGATCTTCGCGGCCAGGTCCTTGACCTGCTGCGAGTTCGCTCGCGACGGCGCCAGGTCGGCCATGGCCACGGCCTGCCGGTGGTGCGGGATCATTCCCTGCGCGAATGACACGTCCTGCGCGTTGCGGCTGCCCTGCGCAGCCGAAGCGGTAGCCGGAGCACTGGCGGAGGACATCGCCCCCATGTCGTGGCCGGAGTGCCCCGAGGGCGAGGAATCGCTGCTGCCGCAGGCGGCCAGCACCACCGCAGCGGTGGCGGCTGCGGCCAGCGCGGTCGTCCGGCGGATGAGGGAACGGCGAGATGCCATCAGAAGTACAGCTCCTTGATGCGCCCGCGCGACGCGCGGGAAGTATGGATGCAGACACACCGGAGCACGCCACCTGCCTGAGCGGGTGTCGTGCGGGCGCCTCTAGATCCGCAGAAGCTGCAACTCGGAAAGGTCCGGCGGTGCCCGGCCGTCCACCGCCTCGACGGCGGGGACGCTGCCGACGGTCCCTGCGGGTTCGAGGACAGTCAGGGAGGGCATCAAGGCCGGTGGAGCGTAGGCAGCGGATGTACCCCCCGCCGCACAGGTCCCGCCGGCATGGTCCATGGCCATGCCGCCGTTGCCCGCGTCCGACAGGTGCTGGCAGTCCCCGCCCACAGCATGGGCAGGCGCGGAGTGCCGGCCTGCGGCCTCGACCGACATCACCATGTCGTGCTGGCCGAGAGCAGGCATGCCGTTGGGTGACAGGGCATGCATTCCCAGCATCCCCGCCACCACGGCCAAAACCATCCACATCCAGCGCGCAGAGCTCATCACAGAGCCGATACGGATGCTGGACGTCATGCGTTCAGGATAGGGGGACCCACGGGAGTGCTTTCGCACTGTTGCTGTTGGTACCTTCGCCGCAGCACACGCCCTTGACGCTGAAGCAGCAGACGGTTCATCTGATGATCCACGGCTGGGTGGCGAGGTGGAGAGCATGCTCCAGCGGGCCGCGCCTGAAGCGTCGGGTCCATACAACCGCCAGGAGCATGGCGGCCGCGATGAAGCCGAGCAGCACCGGCAGGGCGGACCTCGTTTCCCCGCCGACCGCAGCCACGTACCAGACTTCGCTGAAGAACCACAGCGCGACGATGTGCAGAACATAGGCGGTCAGCGCCACCATGCCGACCGCGGTGACGGGCCGGGCCAGGGCTGTAAGGCGCGGCATCCTTTGGGTGACGACCAGGCAGGCCGCGACAACGACCAAGGCGACTCCGGTGTTGCCGACGATGGAGAAAGTCGTCTGACTGTGGGGTGCGGCTACCAGCAACCAGCTCAGTGGGGTGTGATCCTCGGGCACGCCGACCGTGTCGGACCACCAGGCGGAGGACGCCGAACCGCCGTCCGTAGCGGAGGCGATGGCGGGCAGGGCAGCGGGGACGAGGTGGAGAGCAAGCCAGGAGCCGCCGTATCCCAGTAGAGCGAGTGCCCCGCCGACGAGTGTCAGCCGTGATCCGATGCCTGGGCGGGTGAGATCGAGCCGTGCCACCGCCATGCCCGCGACGAGGAACGGGATCCAGGTGAGCACCGGGTACTCGCCGGTGACCAAAAGCTCCATCAACCCGTCCGTGTCGCTGATCAGGGCCACGGGGTCGCGAGCAATGACGGCGTCCGCCCAGCTCCCGTTCTCGATGGCCGTTCTGGTCGCGTATAGGACTTGGGGCAGGATCAGAGCACTCGCGGCAGCGATGAGAGCGAGCGTCCGGCCCCCCAGTCTGTACAGCGGGAGGACGGCCAGAAAGAGCAGCCCGTAGGAGCTGAGGATCACGTCGACGTTGGTGTCCATGGCGATCAACGCGTAACCGAGCACCAGCAGCAGGGCCGCACGAATCACTATCCTGGCCACCGCCTGACGACCGGCGCGACCGGTACGGGGCTGAGGACGGCCGGTGATGATGACCAGCGAGAAACCGGCGAGCACCGCGAACAAGGCGGCGGAGCGGCCGCGTGCCGTCTCCAGCAGAAACCCGAGCGGGCCGCCGACGGTCACGTCAGGACCCACGTGGGCGGAGTACATGCCGAGCACGGCCAGTCCACGCGCCAGGTCGAGGCCGATGAACCGGCCGGCCAAGGGCGTCTCTGTGGTGGCCGGGGGCCGGCCACCAGCAAATGGCGATGACATGTCCGTCTGCTCGACCGAAGGTGCTTCCTGGGTCATGACTCATGAGTTCACCAGCAATCGGTCCTAGCCACCCCGGCAACTTTCCGATCTCACTCTGCCGGTCGGCCGAAGTTGCCCCGCCGACCGGCAGGTGTTCTCGTGCCGAACGCAGTTTCAAGCTCTGCCCAGCGAGGGGAAGGGTGACCGACCGGCGGCGCCACCGTCCGTGCCACTGCGGAACGGGCGGCGCGCTGGCCACGCTCGTGGTCTCCGCGGTACTGCCGAAGCAAGCCGCCACGATCGAGGCCCGCACAGGCGGGGACTATGCCCGCGCCACCGCCGGCAGCCGCCTGTTCTTCGCCACCCAGCAGCTGCGCGCTCTTGCTCCTTCTCAACCTGGCGGTCGCCGCGGCCAGCGCCATGGTCACCGTCAACGGCGTGGTCTACGTCCGCGACCATCCGGGCCGCAGCGCGGCCGACGTATCCCTGGCGCTCGGCGCCTACGGCGGCGGTTCGATGGTCGTCGCTCTCCTGCTGCCCCGCGTCCTGGACAAGATCCCTGACCGTACGGGTGATGTTGCGCGGCGCCCTGCTGCTTACGGTCGTCTTCGCCGTGCTCGGCGCGCTCACGGCGGCCGGCGGTGGAGGCTGGCGCTGGCCCGCGCTGCTCTTGACGTGGGCAGCCGACCGACGCACTCCACGCACACCGCTGAAGCCGGGGCCCTGCTCAGTCCTCGACGGCTCGCCGTACGCGCCGGGACGGTGAGAACGCGTAGAGGTCGAGGATGTCCGGCGGCTCGGCGACACCCGGGCCGCCCGCCCGCACCCACGCAGCGATGTCGGCTGTCGCATCGGCGTCGTTGACCAGTCCGAGCCACGCTGGTCTTCCGCCCTCGGCCCGGCCGTCCGGGGAGGGCTGTACGACGATGACGTTGGCCTGTTCGCAGGCGTCGAGGCAGTTGACCACGCGAACCTGCGCGACCATGCCCAGCTCGGCCCTGAGCGTGGCGAGCTGGGCCGCGTGGTCGACGCCGGGGACCTTGGCGGTGCCGCAGCAGCAGCCCCGGCACACGGTGACCGTGCACCGGGGTGCCGCCTGCTCCTTGGCTGCCTTGCGGCGGCTCACTGGGCGGCTCGCTTCCAGGCCGCCTCGCGCAGCAGCCGCAGGCCGTTGAGGCCCACGATGACCGTGGAGCCCTCGTGGCCCGCGACACCGAGCGGCAGCGGCAAAGTGCCCGCCAGGTCCCAGACCACCAGGCCGGTGATGAAGACACCCGCGATGACGAGGTTCCGCACAACCAGGCTGCGAGCTCGGCGGGACAGCGAGATGACGGCCGGAACCGTGGTGAGTTCGTCGCGGACGATGACCGCGTCGGCGGTCTCCAGCGCCAGGTCGGAGCCGGCCCGGCCCATGGCGACACCGGTGTGGACGGCAGCCAGCGCCGGGGCGTCGTTGACCCCGTCGCCCACGACCATCACCTTGCGGCCGGCGGATTCCAGGTCCCTGACCGCACTGACCTTGTGCTGGGGAAGCAGACCGGCGCGAACGTCCTCGATGCCGACCTCTGCGGCGAGACGGGTGGCGGCACGGGGATTGTCGCCGGTCAGCAGCAGGGGCGCCGTACCGGTCAGGGAGGCCAGTGCACCGACGGTACGGGCCGCGTCGGGACGCAGCCGGTCGGCGATACCGAGCAGGCCCGCCGGCCGGCCGTCCACGGTGACCAGCACGGCCGTGCGGCCGTCTTCCTCCAGTTCGGCGGAGAGGACCGCGGCGCGGGCGGACGAGGAGTCCGTGGCCCCGCTCAGAAGTCGGGTGGGTGCTCCGACCGCGACAACATGCCCGTCGACGGTCGCGGTAACGCCGACGCCGGGGGTCGAGTCGAAGTCCTCCGCCACCGGCAGAGGCAGCCCCCGCTCGCGCGACGCGTCCACGATCGCCCGCGCCAGCGGATGCTCACTCGGGTGCTCCGCGGCGGCCGCGAGGCTTAGCAGCTCCTCGTCCGTGATGCGGGATCCGGGCAGCGGCCGCAGTTCGGTGACACGCGGGGTGCCCTCAGTGAGGGTGCCGGTCTTGTCCAACGCCACGGCGTCGACCTGGCCGAGCCGCTCCATCACCACGGCCGACTTGACCAGCACACCGTGCCGACCGGCATTGGCGATCGCCGACAGCAGCGGCGGCATGGTGGCGAGGACCACGGCACACGGCGATGCCACGATCATGAAGGTCATGGCCCGCAGCAACGAGCCGCTGAGGTCCGCCCCGAAGGCGAGGGGCACCAGGAACACCGCAAGGGTGGCGGCCACCATGCCCAGGGAGTAACGCTGTTCGACCTTCTCGATGAACAGCTGCGTCGGTGCCTTGGTCTCCGAAGCCTCCTCGACCATGCGCACGATCCGGGCGATCACCGTGTCCGAAGCGTCGCGCTCGACACGGACCCGCAGGGCGCCGGTGCCGTTGAGGGTGCCGGCGAAGACCTCGTCGTCCTTCTGCTTGGCCACCGGCAGAGGCTCGCCGGTGATGGTCGCCTGATCGACGTCACTGGCCCCGTCGAGCACCCGGCCGTCCGCACCGACACGCTCGCCTGGCCGCACCAGGATGGTGTCACCGACCGCAAGATCCGCCACGGAGACCACCTCCTCGGCGCCATCCGCGCCGATGCGGGTCGCCGTGGCGGGCGCGAGGTCCAGCAGCCCGCGCACGGAGTCGGCGGTCCGCGCTGTGGCCAACGCCTCCAAGGCGCCGGACGTGGCGAAGATGACGATCAGCAGCGCGCCGTCCATCACCTGCCCGATCGCCGCTGCCCCGATCGCTGCCACGACCATCAGCAGATCGACATCGAGGGCCTTCTCTTTGAGAGCCTGGAGCCCCGCCCAGCCGGGCTCCCAGCCGCCGGCCACGTACGTGAGCGCGTACAGCGGACCCCAGGTCCAGGCCGGGGCGCCAGTCAGCTGTAGCGGCAGGGCGAGCAGGAACAGGACAAGGGCTGCGGCTGCCCACCGTGCCTCGGGCAGGGCGAAGACGCGGGTACGCCGTCGGGGCGCACCGCCCTCCCGTACTGGGGCGGCCTGGTCGGCGGGGGCCGGAGCGAGGGTGGTCACGGGAAATGAGGTCCTTCGATCGGCATGAGCAGACGACGGCCTCCCGGAACACGGGGCCGCTTCCTTCACCGTACAGGATTGAATGAAGAACCATTCATGTGTTCATGGGTGGTCGTCCGTACGATGAAGCCATGGGCCACGGAGCTGACGCCAAGACCACCGCCAACGCGCGCCAGCGCCTGGAAACGCTGGGCGTCTCCGACGTGGCCGCCACCCTCCAGGCCCTGGCGACACCGTCCCGGCTGCGGATCCTGGCCCGCCTCCAGGAAGGTCCGTGCGCGGCGACCGACCTGGCCGACGCCGTCGGCATGGAACAGTCCGCCTGCTCCCACCAGCTGCGCCTTCTGCGCAACCTCGGCCTGGTCACCTCCGAGCGCCGGGGCCGCTCGGTCATCTATACCCTCTACGACAATCACGTGGCCGAGCTCTTGGAGCAGGCCCTTTACCACGTCGAGCACCTGCGGCTCGGACTGCGCGACGCCTCGGCCACGACGACCGCCGTGGCCGAGGCGCGCTGAGGGACTGCTTCAGTCATCTCATGGTGACCGGTACAGGTGCAGGCGCGAGGTGTCCGGCGCGATGCAGCCGCCCCACGAGACTCGCGCACACGAGTCCGGTGCCGGCCAGGGCCGCCCAGGGCAGCCAGCGCACACCTGTGTCGAACAGGGCACCGACCGCGAGGGTGGCGAGGGAGATCGCGATGCCGCAGACGGTGTTGCAGGCGCCGCAGTAGGTAGCGATGAGCCGCTCGCCGGACAGGCGGACCACGATGTCCATCTCGAAGAGGTAGAGCAGGGCCCCGCCCCAGGCCGGCAATGCGGCGCAGAGCGGGAGCGCGAGGACGCCGACCGCCAGGCCGAGTTTTCCGTCGTAGGGGCCGGGCACGACCAGCAGGAACGCGGCGCTCATCAGCACCAGCCCGTACGCGATGGTCCGCGGTCCAGGCAGGGTCCGCTTCGCCCACGCGGTCAGCTTCAGCTGCCCGGACAGGGCGGCGAGCGCGGAGACGGCAAAGACCGCCCCGGCCACAAGACCTGTCCGTCGCACCTCACGGACAACGCACCAACTGGAAGGGGTTGCCCGCGTCTCCCGCGATACGGTGCTGTCATGTCTCGTTCAGTCGAAACCGGATCAGTCTTGTCTCCCGTCACCGCGGACGACGTCGACCTTGCCGTGCGGCTCGCCGTGGGCATCCTTCGGGACGCGCCCCAGGAGGGATGGGGCGGTAAGGCCGGTTCGCTGGAGTGGGACTGCTGGGAGACCGTCGAGCACCTCGCCAACGACCTGTTCTACTACGCCGTGCAGCTGGGGCCGCAGAGCCCGCCGTTGGACACCCATGTGCCTTTCGCGTTGAGCCGGAAGAGGCCAGACGGACCCATGGTCTTCGCCTACGCGGACCGCGATGCGGGTCCGGCCGGCCTGGTGCAGGTGCTGGAGGCGTGCGGCGCGCTGCTGGTCGCCATGGTGCGTACGACGCCGTCCCGGATCCGCGCCCACCACGCCGCCGGGGTGTCGGACCCTGAAGGCTTCGCGGCGTTGGGGGTGCGGGAAACGCTGGTGCACATGCACGATGTGGCGGAAGGCTTCGGGCTTGCCTGGACCCCGCCCGCCGCTCTCTGCTCGCGGGTGCTCGCCCGTCTGTTTCCACAGGCTCCGGGCGGTGCGGATCCCTGGCTCACCCTGTTGTGGGCCACCGGTCGCGCCGAACTGCCGGGGCACCCTCGTCTCACCACGTGGCGCTCGGACAGCACACCGCGGTCATAGGAGCGGATCGGCTTCAGCCGCGGCCAGGCTGATGGTCGAGCCCATACCGCGGCGAGAGCGCACCGGGCCACTGGCCACCCGTCCCGACCGGCAACCGGGCGAACCTATGCGGTCACGGCACCAGGCAGTTCCCGATGCCATGGCCCGCCTATGCGTTCCCCGTCGGCGAGGACGGCCACGATCCAGGCGGGACCCTGGTCCTGGCCGACAGTATCTTCCTCTGCTCCGCCCGCTGAACCGAAACCGCTCAGCGGCGGGTGAGGCGGGTGAGGGTGACCCCGTTGGGGAAGGCGGTGCGCTCGGCGACGTCGAAGACGGTGGGGTCGAAGGCACCGTCGACCACCGGGATTCCGGCACCGGCGACGACCGGGTACGTTTTGATCATCAGCTCATCGATCTCGGGCAGCAGGGTGCCCGCGAGCCGGCCGCCCCCGCAGAGCCAGATGTCCAGGGCACCCGCCTCGCCCTTCAGTTCGCGGACGAGGGCGAGCGGGTCGCTCGGCACGACGGTGACGGCTGGGTCGGTGTCCGGCTTGAGAGTGCTGGACACCACGTACTGGCGCAGGTGCGCGTACGGGCCGGTGATCCCGTTGTCGAGGGCTGGGCGGTAGGTACCGAGGCCCATGACGACGGTGTCGAAACGCCGGTTGGGCGCGTCGGCGACGCCCACGGCCGCGCGGTAAGCGGTCGGGATGGTCTCCGGGCACAGCGTGGTCATCCACGTCGAGTAGGCGGCGGCCTGCTCCTCGCCGCCCTGCGGAAAGAAGTCGAACTCGCCATTGGGGCCGGCGATGCGGCCGTCGAGCGAGACCCCGATGTAGTACACGAGCTTCCGCAAAACAGTTCCCCCACACGTAGTACTCTGCTTGAAGTGGTTTCAACGTAGTACTACATATGGAGTGGTGTCAATGGCGAGACGGAACGACCAGCGGCGCGCGGCCCTCGTCGACGCGGCGATCGAGGTGCTGGCCCGGGAAGGCGCACGCGGCCTGACGTTCCGGGCCGTGGATGCCGAGGCAGCAGTTCCCGCAGGCACGGCGTCCAACTACTTCCCCAGCCGCGACGACCTGCTCACCCAGGCCGGTGCCCGGGTATACGAGCGACTCCAGCCCGACCAGGCCACGATCGCCCGCCAGCAGGCAGCCGGCCGCGACCGGGAATCCTATGCGGAGTTGATGCGTGAACTCGTCGGCCGCATCACCTCGTTCCGCACCGGTTACCTCGCACTGCTGGAACTCCGCCTCGAAGCCACCCGTCGTCCCGAACTGCGCAAGGTCCTCACAGAGCGAGTCCGGGCCGACGTCGACGCCAACGTCGCCTATCACGAGGCCTCAGGCCTCCCCGGCGACGCCACGGCGGTCAAGCTGCTCATACTGACGCTGAACTGGCTGATCGTGGAACAGCTCACCCTGCCGGACGTCTTCACGGAGGCGGAGCGTGAACAACTGGTGACGGCCGCAGTAGAGCGCATCGTGGCGGCGGAGTAGACGCCCGGCACCGGAATGGCCCAGCCGGCCGGCGCTCACTTCCCCCGGCCACCTTACCGAACATGCATTCGAACCCGACGGGCGACAACCAGTCGATCACCGATCTAGAATCGTAAATGTGTTCGATGATCTGCCTCCCGACCTGGCCAGCCTGCGCGTGCTGCGCATCTGGCACGCCATGTGGCTGGCACGAGTCGACGCCAAGATCGCCCGGCTGCGAGAACGCGAACAGCAGCAGGCGCGGGCGGCCGCCACGGCCGCCGACCGGGCACCGGACTGGCTGCTCGAGTACGGGCTGAACCGGGACGCCCGGCCCAACGCCGTTCACACCGGGGACTGCCGCATGGCGGGCAAGCGATCGAAACCGGTCGACGCGGACACCGCCAGGCACGCACTGGTCGGTGGCGTCACCGCGTGTTCCTTCTGCCGTCCCGACACGGAGCTGGGGATCATCGACTGACCGCCGGCCCTGGCCGTGAGGCCCGTGTCGAGAAACTCGGCCGACCCTGACGCCGCCCCGGTCCGCCTGGCGGGGGATGCGCCCGCGCGCGCCCCGGCCGGGTGCACGGACGCCCCGCAGTTCGCGAACCGGCCCGGCCCGGCCGGAAAGGCTGATCGCGGTGGCCGGGACATGCTCCGGCCGGTCGTCGCGGAGTGGGACAGCCGACGACTCGCAGGCTCCCTGCTCCGTGCCTACCGTCGATGGTGTGGCAGCGGACCGGCGGCCGAGGGGCGGAAGTGGGAGCGGGAACACCGGAAGGGCCCGGGCCACCGGGCACACGCACCGTCCGTGAGGAGTATCGATGATCTTCATCACCGCGAAGTTCCGCGTCCTGCCCGAACACGCCGACGCCTGGCCCGAGATCACCGGGGAGTTCACCCAGGCGACCCGCGCCGAACCGGGCTGCCTGTGGTTCGAGTGGTCCCGCGGCGTCGACGACCCGACGGAATACGTCCTGACCGAGGCCTTCCGCGACGACGAGGCCGGCGCGGCACACGTCGGCTCCGACCACTTCCGGACGGCCTGCGAGGCGCTGCCGCGTCACCTCGCGGAGACGCCCCGCATCGTGAACGTGACCGTCCCCCAGGACGATTGGTCACGCCTCGGTGAAATGGCTGTGCCGCAGGAGAGCTGATCTCCGAGGCCGGTTGGGACGGTCCCGTACGCGCCGCACAGCCCGACCGGTGGCCGCACGACCGCGGCCCGGGCGGAGCGGTTCGGCGCTGTGCGGCGGGTGGGGAGGAGTGGGGTGAAGTGTTCCGATGGACGCCGCGACGAGGCGCGTACCTCGCCGAACGGCGCCCAGGGGGGCCGAGGGCGGGAGAGGGGACGGCTCCCGTCCTCGGCCGCTGATCGACCTGCGGTCTCCGGCTCAGCCGGAGATCTCCTTGCGGTCGGGCCCTGCCCCGATGACGACCTTGCGGGGCTTGGCGCGTTCCGCGATCGGGATGCGCAGGGTGAGCACGCCGGCGTCGTAGTCGGCCTTGATGCGTTCGGTGTCCAGGGTGTCGGCCAGGACGATCTGGCGGGAGAAGACGCCCAGCGGCCGCTCGGACAGTTCCATCTGCACGTCGTCGGACTTCGCCGCGGGCCGGCGTTCGGCCTTGACGGTGAGCATGTTCCGCTCGACGTCGATGTCGATCGCCTCGGAGCTGACGCCGGGCAGGTCGAAGGCCACGACGTACTCGTCGCCATCGCGGTAGGCGTCCATCGCCATCGCGGACGGCCGGGACCAGGTGCCCGGGCCCATCATCTGCTGGGCCAGCCGGTCGAGTTCGCGGAAGGGGTCAGTGCGCATCAACATGGAAAAACACCTCCAGCGGGTACAGGCAGAAGCTGCCAATGCGCCTCACGGAACCGTTGTAGCATGTCGTCCAATGGATGACAATCGAGGAGTCGTCCAGACGACGACGTCCTGGAGGAGGTGCCATGACGACAGCGGATCGACCCGACCGACGGGGCCCGGCCCCGACCGACGCTCGGGGTCCGGCGTCGTTCCTCGCTGCCGCGGCAGCCCTGGAAGCGATAGACGACGCCCTGCGTGCCGCCCAGCAGCAGGCCCCAGCCGCTTCCGCCGCGCCCGGTGAGGGTCCGGAGCGGGCTCTGGCCTCCCTGCTGTTGCTGCGCCACGTCCGTGAGCAGCTCGCCGGGTGGGAGACCGGTCTGATCGAGATCGCCCGCGACGCAGGTGCCAGCTGGGCCGACCTCGCCCGGCCCCTCGGCGTCGCCAGCCGCCAGGCCGCCGAACGCCGCTATCTGCGCAACCGGCCCGGCCCCGCCGGAACCACCGGCGAACAGCGCGTCCAGGCCACCCGCGAGCACCGCGCCGCGCAGCGCAGCACCGACGCCTGGGCCCGGAGCAACGCCGCCGACCTGCGCCGCATCGCCGCCCAGATCACCGCCCTCACCGATCTGCCCACCGCCGCCCGGCACCCGCTGAGCGAACTCGACGCCGCCCTCGCCCAGGACGATCCCGCCGCCCTCATCCGTCCGTTGAACGCCGCCCGCCCCCACCTGGCGGCCCACACCGACCTCGCCGCCCGGCTCGACACCCTCACCACGTCCGCCACCGATCCCGGCTAGCCGACGGCAGCCACTGCGCCCGCCGAAACGGCGACGAGGCCCAGCGGTGGTGTCCGGGCGGGCGCCTGACGAGTTCACCGAAGCGAGCGGCAGGGTGGGGGCTGCTGCCGTCGGCGGCCCGCCACCACGAACCCCGCACGACCGAACCGCGGCGACCCATAGCTTTACGTCTGACGCTTTTTCAGTGACTGAGCCAGTTGTCCGATGACAGGACTTGTGAGGTACACGCAAACATGCCAACCGAAACGTTTGAATTCCAGGTGGAGGCCCGTCAGCTGCTGCAGCTGATGATCCACTCCGTCTACTCGAACAAGGACGTCTTCCTCCGCGAGCTCGTCTCCAACGCCTCCGACGCGCTGGACAAGCTGCGCCTCGAGAAGCTGCGGCACAGCACCCTCGACGCCGACGTGTCCGACCTGCACATCGAGCTCGAGGTCGACAAGGACGCCCGCACGCTGGCCGTGCGCGACAACGGCATCGGCATGTCCTACGACGAGGTGGGACGGCTCATCGGCACGATCGCCCACTCGGGAACCGCCCAGTTCCTGCAAGAACTGCGGGAGGCCAAGGAAGGGACCGAGGAAGGCCTCATCGGCCAGTTCGGCGTCGGCTTCTACTCCGGCTTCATGGTGGCGGACGCAGTGACCCTGGTGACGCGGCGCGCCGGGGAGAGCGAGGGCACCCGCTGGACGTCACGCGGCGAGGGCACCTACACGCTGGAGACGGTGGCCGACGCACCGCAGGGCACCTCGGTCACCCTCCACCTCAAGCCGGCCGACCCGGACAACCAACTCCACGACTACACGTCCCCGTTCAAGATCCGGGAGATCATCAAGCGCTACTCGGACTTCATCACCTGGCCCATCCGCATGGCGCCCGAGGGCACGGGCTCTGACGGCGGGAGCTCGGAGGACCGGAGCGACGAGGCGCCCGCCCCCGAGACGCTCAACTCCACGAAGGCCCTCTGGGCGCGCTCACGCGACGAGGTGTCCGAGGAGGAGTACCACGAGCTGTACAAGCACGTCGGACACGACTGGCGCGACCCGTTGGAGACGATCCGGCTCCAGGCGGAGGGAACGTTCGAGTACCAGGCCCTGCTGTTCCTGCCCGCCCACGCCCCCTACGACCTGTTCAACCGGGACTACAAGCGGGGCCTGCAGCTCTACGTCAGGCGCGTGCTCATCATGGAGGACTGCGAAGCTCTGCTGCCGCCCTACCTCCGCTTCGTCAAGGGCGTCGTCGACGCGGCAGACCTCTCGCTCAACGTCTCCCGGGAGATCCTCCAGCAGGATCGCCACATCGACTTGATGCGCCGTCGCCTGACGAAGAAGGTCATCTCCACCGTCAAGGACATGATGGCCAAGGAACCGGAACGATACGCCACCTTCTGGGGAGAGTTCGGCACCGTCCTCAAGGAAGGGCTGGTGACCGACCCGGACAACCGCGACGCGCTCCTCGCCGTGGCCTCGTTCGCGAGCACCCACGATGACACCGAGCAGACCACGCTCAAGCAGTATCTGGAGCGAATGAAGGACGGGCAGGACGACATCTACTACCTGACCGGCGAGTCCCGGCAAAGCATCGAGAACTCCCCGCACATGGAAGCGTTCCGGGATCGCGGCATCGAGGTGCTGCTGCTCACCGATCCCGTCGACGAGGTCTGGGCCGACGCCGTCGGTACGTACGAAGGAAAGAAACTGCGGTCCGTCGCCAAGGGCCGCATCGACCTCGACACCGACGACGCCGCATCCGAGAGCGAGCAGAAGAAGCAGAGCGAGGAATACGCCGGGCTTCTCGACTGGATGACGAAGCAACTGGGTGACGAGGTCAAGGAGGTGCGCCTGTCGTCCCGGCTGACCGTCTCCCCCGCCTGCGTGGTCTCCGATGCCGACGACCTGACCCCGGCCCTGGAAAACATGTACCGCGCGATGGGCCAAGAAGTGCCCCGCACCAAGCGCATCCTGGAGCTCAACCCCCAACACCAGTTGGTCAAGGACCTCAACCAGGCCCATGCGGAGCGCTCGGAGGACACGACGCTCACAGAGACCGCCGAAATCCTCTACGGCCTGGCCGTGCTCGCCGAAGGCGGCCAGCCCAAGGACCCGGCACGCTTCGTGAAGCTGACGGCAGACCGTCTGCAACGCTCACTCTGACCGGCGCTGTCGTACCAACGCCCTGTAGCGGGCCGGCGAAGAGGCCATCGGGTACGAGCGGACGGACCAATCGGTGGCACCAGTACCGCTGCTCTCATGCAAGCGCGGGCTGAGCCGCGTCCAGCAGGCGCAGGGCGGGCCAGTAATGGAAGGACGCCAAAACAGCTCAGGCAGGGCAGCCTGCGTGGCGTCAGCAGCAACGCCCCGGTACTGAGGCACGGCAGACGCCGATGCAGGTGGCGGTGGGCGTGCCAGGCCACACTACGCTCCCGTGGCGAGGTCAACCGCTGGGTGGGCTTCGTCCAACCACGGGAGCAATGTGCCGCCCTTCGTTTACCAGATCACCAAGTACGACCCTGCCGACCGGGACGAGCACGGCAGCTACATCGGCGCTGAGGACACCATCAGCGACCGCGGGCCTTCCTGACACGCTTCCCCGCCAGAACCGGGTCCGGCTATGGCGGGGAACCTCGCTTGAGGAGTTCGATCACGACCCCAGGTGATGGCGGCCCCTGCGAACACGGGTGCCGCAAAACTCTCCTGAGCTGCCCTTCCGTCTTTGCTTCCGGCGAGATTCAAACCTGCGAGACCCGCTTGAGGAGTTCGGTCAGCGGGCAGCAGGGACGCCTGGGGCTCTCGCCGCCCGCCTGTTCGTCGGCTTCGCACTGTCGGCACGCCATGCCACACTGCGAATGTCCGCTCGCGCGCCCGCGGTTGATCCGGGCAGATGCGGTCGCGAGCACACAGGGATGGAGTAGCAAATGCCCGATCAGCCGGTATTCGTCCTGGGAAACGATCTCCAAGCCCTGGAACCGGCAGTGTTCGAGTCCGAGGAGGAGTTCCAGGACCTTCTCGCGCGCCATCCGCGAGTGCTGGATTTCGGATCGCTGGCCAATGGGCAACCCTTGCGGCTGGTACTGGTGGCGGGGATCCGGACTCGCCTCGCCCAGGAAACGAGGCAGGTCGCGACCGCACTTCTCGATCACGCGGCAGCCAAGGGACGGCGGGCGGGACGGCCAAGTATCCGAGCATGTCCGTCTCCTATCCGGTGGCCGGTCGTCAGGTGCCGATGTGGACGCTGTCCCTGTGCGACAACCCGGCGAGAGAGGAACTGGCCTTCAGTCTTGGATCGGTTACCCACCACCTCGGCCGCGACCGTGCGGCGGCGTTCGCGGCGTCTCTGCCCAGCGTTCCCGAGCTGGTTAAGGGGCTGGAGGCGCAGCGAGAGAAGGGCTACAGGGGCTGGGCGTCGGTGTCCTTGTCCGCCTTGGCAGCCGAATCCGGCACGACCGAGAAAATTCTGGCCGCGATCGAGCAGCTCATGGACGGCCGGGAAGCCTCAACTCCGGGCCTGGTCGCCACCTGCTCACGCGGACCGCGCCCGGCACCGCCCCCCGCGCCCTGGCCCGCCTGACCGACGCCCTCCCGCCCCCATGAAGAGGACACCGGCCTGCGACTGCGCAGCACCGGCTGGCTGATCACCGCCACTACACCCGACGCCTGACCTTGCAGGCGCCCCCGAGTGCCGATTGCTGACACCGACACCGCCGACCGTGGGCAGGCGGAGGCCTCGCTCAACGCGCCGGCCGCGCTGCGGTGTTGCTTGAGGGCCGTTCCTGGCTCCGCGGCGGACTCGTGGTGCGCGAGCCCAGGTCACGGCCGGGACCGTGCGGCGGTCAGCGGGCCGGCGCCGCGGAGCTGAAACGTCGCCGACGAGCCCGCCGGCGCGCTGGACGTGTCGGTGCGCGCCCGGATTCTCGACCTGCTGGTCGATCTGCGCACCCGGCTCGGGCTCGGCCCGGTGTTCATCTCGCACGACGTGCAGACCGTGCGGTACCTGGCCGTCCGGATCGCCGTGTTGTACCTCGGCCGGGTCGCGGAAGAGGGCGGGACGGCGCGGGTGACGGGCGGCTCCCGGCACCCGTACACGGAGGCGCTACTGTCGGCGACACCCAGTCTGCTGCAGCGTCCGGAGCGGATCGTGCTGCACGGTCCGGTGCCCTCGGCGACCAACCCGCCGTCCGGCTGCCCGTTCCGCACCCGCTGCTGGAAGGCCGACGACGCCCGCGCCGGCGCGTCCCCGGCCGCGGCGGACGGCCCGGACGGACACGGGTGGCACTGCGTGCACCCGCAGCGGGAGAGCGAGGCGGATCCCGTCCCGGCGGCGGGAGGTGCCGTGCGGGGCGCGTGACATGTCGGCGGCGGGGTGCGGCGGGGCGGGCTCTGACGCGGGACACGGGACATCGGTGGACGGCGCCCCCGTGTTCGGGCGTACGCCGGCCCGCACGGAGCCTCCCGGCCGGGCCACCCCGTACGCCTGGACTGCCTGGTCATCGCCGGCTCTTGATGTCCCAGAGGGTTCGTTCGACCGGGCCCGTCTGGACGTCGCGGATGCCGTACCGGAATTGCGCCTCCGTGGAGGATGCGTTTCCGTGGGGCGAAGTGACGGCTTCCATTATGTCCGCACCGTGCGTGCCGAAGCGCCAGTAGACGCACAGCGTCCGGCGATCTCTTGTGTGCTCGTCGATCGCATTACCCTCATGTATCGTCCCCCGGAATACGAGCGAGTCCCATTCCTTTTCCTTTTCCTTTTCCTTACTTACCCAAGCAGGTGTGTTGGTGCCCCGCTGCCAGGAGTAACCCGCGAATTTCAGGTCCTCCACGGACATCCGGTCCTTGCGTGCGAGGCTCGCGCTGGCGTAGAAGGTCACCTGGTCATACGGCGTGTTCATGGGCAGTTGCAGCACCATGCGGGCGGAGAAGGTGCCACCGGCGTCGATCCACCGTCCGTAGGGCATCCATGGTTGCGCCTCCACCAACTGGCCGGGCTGGTGAATCTCGCGACGGGAGAGCGGATTGGCACCTTCGAAATACGGCCACTGCGCGGAATCGTCGCGCCACTGCTGGCGAAGCCGGTCCTTCGTGCTCAGCGGCACCCGTTGCGCCATGGCGTGGAATATGTCGCCGAGTACATAGAAGGCCACTTCGCTGTGGTTCTCCATCGTGATGTTGACCGGTACGGAGAACGCCTTGCCGTCCCTGCTCTTCACCGGAGGCCCTGTGATCAGCTTGATGACAGGATCCGCCTCACGCTGGGACGGCATGTACAGATTCTGGTAGCCGAAATTGCCCACCGCGATCATGGAGGTGACGATCAGCGTGGCGGCCACCCGCTTCGGAGCCGGGATGACGACCGACGTCCGCCACACCGCGAAGACAGCCCCCACCGATCCCGCCGTGAGGGCGCAGAACACCGCGAGGTAGACCGTGGAATCACCGTCCTTCAGTATCCCGACCAGGAGCAGGACGTTGCTCAACAGGGCCACGAACGTACCGACCAGCGCCACCGCCCCGGAGTAGGGAAAACAGCGCCAGATCCAGTGGTCCACGACGGCGGCAGCACCCAAGAACGTGATGATGGCGGCTCCGATGAGCGCCGCGCCGGTCACACGGCCGGGGAAGTTCAACGCGGACTCGAGGTCCGCAACACCGAAGCAGCCCAGCACCGTGGTCGTCAGCAGGAGGACCAGCAGGCTCAAGGCCATGCAGACTGGCGACCTGTTGTGTCTCGCCAGCGTCCGATGCGCCCGCTGACGCGAGTTGTTGGCAGCGTTGGCGGGGATCCTCACGTCATCACCTCCTGAGGTGACCTTGCGGCCGGCGTAGCCGTGGCCGCCTGGTGGTAAGCGGCGAATGCCGTCGGAATGCGCTGGGTCGCACCCTTGAGGCCGCTGCCATGCGGTCCTCCAGCGGGCGCGGCTCGGCCACACTGTCTCTCGGCGTCCCGGGTTCGGGCTCCGTGCTGAGGCGCGGGCGCCCGGGAAGTCCCGGTTCACGCTACGAGCGCGCCGTCAGTCCGGCATCACCCTGGCGTCATCCAGTGGGAGGACCGTGCCCCCGTGGAAGCCGCTACTTCGAAGTGCGCCGGCCGGTCGCCGGCGGGGCGACGGATCACGGGCGGGGCTCCAGCACCTCCAGCGCGCCGGTCTCGGTGTCGTAGCTGCGCAGGGTGATGAGCCGGACCGACAGCGGCGGCGCCGGCAACAGTTCGGGAACCCGCCGGCCGCTGAAAGCACCAGCCCGGCGGGTACGGCCGAGGGTGATGTGCGGGCTCCAGCGCCCGGGCTCATGGAAGGGGTTGAGGGTCTCGGGCGGGCTGTCCGAGGCTACCGCCTCCCACACCCGGCGGTGCAGGCCGGCCAGCGTGGAGTCGAGGTCCAGCGCCCAGGCCAGCACCGAGGTCGGCCGCTCGAAGCGGACCACACCGGTGAACCGCACCGGCAGCGGCAGAGCGGCGGCCACCTCGGCCAGTTCCCAGCGGATCGGGGCGGTCAACTCCGGGCAGGCGGCCAGGGTGAGGTGCGGGCTGTTGGTCGGTGAGCGGTGGCGCGCCTGACTGGGCAGCCCCGCGTCCGCGAGCCGCCGCCAGGCCTCCCGAACCGCCAGCTCCGCCGCCTCATCCAACAGAAGCTCGACCGTGCGCACCGCCGAAGCCTACCGGCGATCACCGGCCGTTCCGCCGAGACCTCGGCACGTGCGACTTCCGCCGCTCGATCGCCGCCTTTCGGGCTGCGGGTCATGGACCGTCCGGCTGGCACTGGGAGCCGAAGGAGGCTTTCCACGCCCTGGCCCGCCGCTACGCGCGCGAGCAGCGGCACGGCACGACGGAAGCGGGCCCCAGCCAGCACCCGCTCACCCGCCCGGAACGAGTCCCGGTTCGCCGCGCGCCTCGCAGTGGCAGCACCGCACGACGACCGGACCGGGCACGGGAGCAGACCTTGCCGGAGCGGCGGCTCCGGGACCAGGACGGGGCCGTCATGACGACGACCTCGGCCGCTACCTATGTCTCAGGACGCGACTACATCCCGTCGATGACGAGGTAGCCGTCGATGCGCCGGACGCTCGCGCAGTCGGGATCCGGCGGCAGTACGTGGCCGAGGTCGTTGCTGCGCACCTCGCTGATCCACTGGTCGTGCTGGTACTCGTGGTTGATGAGCGCCGTGAGCAAGTGAGTGGCGACGATGGTCAGTTGTGTCGGGGCTCCGACCCGGCCGGCGGCGATGTCGCCCATGCGGGCGTGCACGCGTTCGGCGACCGTGGTGCGGAAGTCGGTGAGCCGCTGGATGGTGGGCAGGGCTCCACGGAACCGCTCGGGGTTGGCCGAGTCCATCAGTCCGTCCAGTTCCGGGTCCGGACTGGGCTCGGCCGCGATGAGGTTGCGGACCATGAAGTGCGCGACATGGGCCTGGTGCCCGAGGTGCCAGCCGATCGCGCTGGAGTTCTCGTTCGGGCGCCAGGTCACCTCGTCCGGCGTGAGGTCCCGCCACAGCTCGTCGGTGTAGGCGCGAGCGCGGTCGTACTCGCGCAGCAGGGCATCCATCTCGTGCATGGGGTCGCCTCGTCTGTGTTGAAGGGTGCTGTGGTCACGGAGCGGGGGCGGTCGAGCGGGGAGGCGGCGCGGCCTGAACGACTGGCGCCGCCCGGCGAACAGGGCGGCGGGGCCCGTACACGGAAGTCTCCCCCACTGACAGGCGACGCGCACGGGTGAGGGGCGCGCGCCGGGCCCGGAATACCGGCGTGCCACACAGTTCACACCGGGCTGCCAGGGATACGTGACAAGGGGATAGCCGCCGACGTTCGCGGAAGCGGTCCGGCCGGGCCCGTGGCCATGCGCGCACCGGGCCGCTGAGCCTTCTTCGCCCGGGAGCGTCGCCTGTCACCGCAGCTGGTCGAACGCCTCGTCGGCATCGGCCACGGCCTCGGGGTGGACGTCGTGGGCGGTCCGACCGTCGGCGATCTTCTGCCAGTTGGTCCGGGCGAGCACCCGCTGGACCGCGAGTACCTGGGCGGCTCGCAGGCGTGCCCGGATGCCTTCTCCGAGGGCGTCCGCCAGTGCCTCCTCGTCCTCGAGCTGGTACCGCGTGAGCCGTCCCGCCAGGCTCGGCGTGGTGAACACCAGCCGATGGAACGCCACCACCTCGGGATGATCGTTGAGGCCGGTGACGGGGTCGTATCGATCGAGGCCGGCCCGGAAGTGCCGGTGCAGCGCCGTCACCGGCTCGACGCCGGATCCACGGTCACGTACGACGCGCGCCGCCTCGCCCTGGTGGTCCGCGAACCGGTGCAGCACCAGGTCTTCCTTGGTGGGGAAGTACCGGAAGAGGGTCGGCTTGGAGATCTCGGCCGCCGCGGCGATGTCGTTGACCGAGACACGGTCGAAGCCGCGCTCCAGGAACAGCGAGACGGCCGCGTCGCCGATGGCGTCGCGCGTCCGCTCCTTCTTGCGGGCCCGCAGTCCCGTCGGCTCGCTCATCTGACCACTGTAACATTCATAACCGAGTTGCTTTTTTAACCGAGTAACGTTTTCATGGGTGACATGAATCAGATGGAGATCCCTCCCGTGCTCGTCACCGGGGCGACGGGCCGGGTCGGCCGCGTCGTCATCGACCAACTCCTCGGCGCGGGCGTGCCGGTCCGCGCCCTCATCCGTCGCTCCGAGGCGGCGACGACGCTGCCGGCGGAGGTCGAGGTGTTCACCGGCGACCTCACCGTGCCCGATTCACTCGACCCGGCGTTGAACGGCGCCGGTGCCGTCTTCCTCGTCTGGACGGCCCCTCCCCAGACCGCCGGGGCAGTCGTCGAGCGGCTGGCAGCCCACGTGCGGCGGGTCGTCTTCCTGTCCTCCCCGCACCGGACGCCGCACCCCTTCTTCCAGCAGCCCAATCCCATGGCGGTGCTGCACGCCGACATCGAGCGGCTCATCGCGGCCACCGGGCTCGAGTCGACGATCATCCGGCCGGGGATGCTCGCGTCGAACGCGCTGGCCTGGTGGGCGCCCGCGATCCGGGCCGGCGAGGTCGTCCGGTGGCCTTACGGCGCTGCCGGGACGGCACCGGTCGACGACCGAGACGTCGCTGCCGTCGCCGCGCGGACGCTCCATCAGGACGGATACGTCGGAGGCGACTACGTCCTCACGGGGCCCGAATCACTGACCCAGGCAGCGCAGGTGGACGTCATCGCCGACGCCCTGGGGCGCCGGATCGCGTTCGAGGAGATGACGCCGGACGAATTTCGAAGCCTGTCTGAAGGTACGGCGCCCAGCTCGGTCGTCGACATGCTGCTCGCCGCATGGCGCGCGGCGGTCGGACGGCCCGCGTACGTCACCACCGCGGTGGCCGACATCCTCGGGACGGCGCCCCGAACGCTTCGCCAGTGGACCGCCGACCACGCCACCGCGTTCACGGAGGGTTCGTAGGAAGGCCGCGGTCTCCAGCGGGACGGCGGCCGGCCATCGTCGGCTCCGCCCCGCGTCCCGCCTGCCCCACCGCCCCGCCACCCCTCCGACGATCGCGGCGGGATCACGGTTCGGCCCGTACGGACGAGCACGCCTTCACCGCGGCTCCGCCCTGTGATCGGATCAGGCCCGTACTTGCAGGTGGCGGCTCGGGGAGGGGCCGCGGAACCGGGGGAACCGAGATGCTCGGCATCGCCAGAGAAACGACACAACCGTGCCCGGAGTGCGGCACGGAGATCCGCGGCGACAGCCGGTTCACCGTCTGGTGCGCCGCCTGTGACTGTATCTGCGGCGCGCCTGCCTTCTCGCCGGGGAGCCCCTGGCGGCAGCGGTGGTGCCGCAGGCCCGCCGGACCGAGCGGATCGCCGCGGAACCCACCGCGGCCCGCACCGAGGTGGCCCGGCGCCTGCTGCGCGACGGCCCCGGGGCCTGAGCCGTCGCGAGCAGCCCGCGTCGCGTCCGAAGCCTCACAGTGATCTCCGGAAGCGGCGGCTGCCGTCCGCCCGGTTCCGCACCGAGCGCCCGGCGGGCCAACCGCCAACCGCCGGGCCTGGGCTCACCACGGCCGGGCGCCGCTGGTGAGCTTGTTCACGTCCTCAGTCTCGCGGACGCTGTCAACGTGGGGGTACACCGACCGGCCACCGAGAGCCGGACGCTCCTGTGCGGCCGTTCCGCGACAGCCGCACAGGAGGAACTGTGGGCCGCCCGCTATGCCGAGGGCCTGCGCGAACAGCGGGGCCTTGACGACGTTTTCGAGTCCGAGGGCAGTGGGAGCGAGGTCGGTGCTGTCGGCTTCCCGTCCGAAACCCTGCGTATGGCACGACTGGCCCGGGCCCCGAGACGCAGCGCGACGATCACGCTCGACGAGCCCGACCGAACCGCATCGAAGACGAACTCCGTCTCCCCGAACAGACGCTGGCACGCAAGGTCATACGTGATTGCGTCCCACTGACACACTGAGCGTTTTCTGCGTCGCCGTTGCAGGGGGTTGCCCTGGCATGCGCAGCGGTGCCGGCCTGTCCGGCGCCTATCGACGTCGGCGCCTATCGACGGTCCGTGGAGCCGGTGCCGGTGGCGTCGTCCGTGAGGGGCAGACGGGCGGTGACGCGCTTGCCGACCGGCTCCCGTACGGCTTCGACGCTACGGCAGACGGCCATCACGATCTCCAGGCCGTGCTGTCCGACCCGGCTGACGTCAGCGACCCGGGCCACCGGCAGGCCCGGGTTGGAGTCCCACACCTGCACCTCCATCAGATCACCGGCGATGCGCAGGTCCAGCAGGATCGGGCCTGCGGCGTACTTGCGGGCGTTGGTGACGAGTTCGCTCACCACCAGCTGTGTCAGCTCCAGGGCACGCTGGGAGACGGGAATGCGGTGCTCGCTCCGCGCCAGGGACAGGAAGTCCGCGGCCAGGTGGCGGGCCTCGGCGATGCAGCCGCCCTGTCCGTCCAGGGCTGCCGCGGCACGTAGGTGGCCGTCGCCGTGGGACACCATGCTGCCCTCACCCGACAAAGCCTGTTTCATCCGGTTCGCCTCCACCACCCCACATTTCCCGACACTCGTACCCGTGATCGGCTCGCGCACACGCATCAGCCAATCAGTGTCTGTTGGCTGGACCACACAGGGGCGTTGCCTCATACGATGCCGGGCACTGGTCCAGTCAAAAAGCCGGCTCGTACCGGATATCGAGAACATCGAGGAAGCTGTAGTGGACGACAACGCGCACGGGCCCGCACCGCTGACGGTGGTGTCCACCGCCGCCGACGGCATCACCGTCGTGACCGTGACAGGCGAGATCGACCACGCCAGCGCCGGCCCTCTTGTCAACGCCCTGGATGTCAGCGGTCTCGCCGACCGGCCCCGCGTCGTCCTCGACATGCGGCAAGTGACCTTCATGGACTCCAGCGGCATCAACGTCCTCCTCACCGCCCACCGCGCCCTCTCTCAGGCAGCCGGCTGGCTGCGGCTGGCCGGCATCCCCGACTCCGTGCTGCGCACCCTGCAGATCGTAGGGGTCGACACGGTCATCCCCTGCCACACCACCCTTCACGAGGCCCTCACGGCCTGACACAGACTCCGCACGGCCCGGCACCGTGGATCGGGCCCGGCACCGTGGTCGGCCCGCAAGGGCCATCACGGTGCCCGCTCACGGGAGGCGAGCGGGGCGTAGGCGGCGATGGCCGCTCCGTCGGCGGCGTCGTTGTCCAGGTCGGCGCAGCCGGGCAGGGACACCTCGATGATCCGGTCCGGGCCGTCCGGGCCGTCCGGGCCGTCCGGGCCGTCCGGGCCGTCCGGGTCAGGGCCGCGGATCCGGCGGCCGAGGGTCGCACTTCTTTCTCGTGGGTTAGTCCACATGCGGGATGTGGCTGCGTCGATCACCGCCCAACGCGGATCTGGATGATTCGATCAAGCCAGGAGGCATATGCCATGGCTGACAAGCGACAGCACGACTCACGATCCCCACTCACAACTTCCCGGCGCCGGGTGCTGGCCGCGGCCGCCCTCGCACCCGCGCTCAGCGCCGCGCCGGCCCGGGCCGGCACCCTGTCCGCCCAGCGGGACCACGCCCTGGTCGAGCCGGTGATGACCAAACTGGCGGACTGGGCGGACGTGGGCACGGCGTTCGGCCGAGCCGGTGACATGAAGCGGTTCATGTACCACACGGCCTTTCCGCGCCGGGACCTCAAGGTCTTCTCCCGAGGGATTCTCATCGATCCCGCGCTCGCCCTGGGCACGCACGTGTCCTTCGTCCGGTACGCGGATGGCAGCACGCTCCTCATGGGCGACGTCGTGGTCGTCGAAAGCGAACTGCAGCGCTTCTGCGATGTCCTGCAGCAGCACGGGATCATGCAAACCGCCCTCCACAAGCACCTGCTCGCCCACAAGCCGGATGTCTGGTGGCTCCATGTGCACGCCCACGGTCACGATCCGGTGGCTGTCGCCCGGGGCCTGCGCGCCGCACTCGACCGCACCGGGACCCCACCTGCCGAGCCCACCACCTCGTCGCCGCCCGTCGATCTGGACACCACCGCCATCGACGCAGCGATGGGCGTCAAAGGCATCACTGACGGTGTGATCTACAAGAGCACCTTTGTCCGCCGTGAGACCGTCGCCGACGGCCATCTGGTACTGCCTCCGGGGCTCGGGTCCACCACGTCGGTCAACTTCCAGCCACTCGGCGGCGGAAGGGCCGCTCTCAGCGGCGACCTGGTCATGATCGCCGGCGAGGTCCAGCCCGTCCTCACGACCCTGCGACGCGGTGGCATCGAACTCGTCGAGGTGCACCACCACAACCTCGATGACCAGCCACGTCTGTTCTTCGTCCACTACTGGGCCGTCGGCAACGCGGTCAGGCTCGCCAAAGCCGTTCGCAAGGCCGTGGACACCACCAACGTCGTACCCATGCCCGGAGGAGCCGGCTCATGACAGCGGACAACGAGACACTCACCTGCCCATTCGACTTCAGCACAGCCCTGGAGTTCGATCCCTCGCTCGGGTCCCTGATGCGACGCGGTTCCCCGGTGCGCATCCGGCTTCCTTACGGCGACGCCGACGCCTGGCTGGTCACGAGCTTCGACGCCGTCAAGCAGGTGACCACCGACCAGCGGTTCAGCAGGGCGGGCATCATCGGTCAGGACTACCCCCGGATGACGCCGGAGCCCATCGTCTCGCCAGAGTCGATCAACGTGATGGACCCACCGCACAGCAGTCGCGTGCGCCACCTGGCCTCGCAGGCCTTCACGCAGCAGCAAGTCGACGCCATGCGGCACCGGATCGTCCGGCTCGCGGACCGCCTGCTGGACGAGATGGAGAACCAGGGACCGCCTGCGGACGTGGTCGAGCACCTGTCCGACAAGCTCCCCCAGCATGCCGTCCTGGACCTCCTCGGTATCGAACCGGAGGAATGGCCCTGGATCCAGGATGCCGTGCACCAACTGCTCGTCGTGGGTGCGGAGAACAAGGAAGCCGCCTCGAAGGCCAAGGCCGATCTTGCGCAGTACTTCGCCGAACTGGTCGCTCAACGCCGGAAGTCACCCGGCCCGGACCTCATCAGCGCGATGGCCGCGGCGCAGGAAGGCGACGAACAGCTCGACGACAGAGAACTCGCCGTCATGACCCTGACGTTGGCGCTCAGCGGCCAGGACACGGCGACCTGCCAGATCAGCAATATCGCCTATCTCCTCCTGACCCAACCCGCGCTGTTGCAGCATCTCAGGAGCCGGCCCGAGACCATGACCGACGTCCTGCACGAGATGCTCCGCTGCATCCCGTTCCGCAAGGGGGTCGGAATTCCCCGGGTTGCACTCGAGGACGTGGAACTCGACGGCGCGCACATCCGGGCGGGCGACTTCGTCCACGTGTCCTACCTGACAGCCAACCGTGACCCGCAGCGCTACCCCGACCCCGACGTCATCGACCTCGACCGTCACAGCGCTCCGCACATGACCTTCGGCTGGGGCGGACACCGATGCATCGCGATGCCTCTGGCCATGGCCGAGCTCGAAGTGGCCATCGGCCGGCTGGTGGAGAGATTCCCCGGTCTGAGGCTGGCAGTGGCGCCGGAGGAAGTGCGATGGGACACGAACACGATCAGACGCTTCCCACTTGAGCTGCCAGTGGCCTGGTAGGCGTACGGAGCTGCTCAGGTCCCTGGCTCACTGCCGGGCAGCTCCGCGCGAAGCATGGAGAAGATCACCTGATCGTGCCACCGCCCGCCGCGCCACTGCGCGGAGCGCAGCACCCCTTCCCTGACGAAGCCCGCCTTCTCCAACGCACGCTGCTCGGCGAGGTTGGCGCAGTCCGTCCAGGCTTGGAGCCGTTCGGCCCTGGTGTGGTCGAAGAGGTATGCGGCCAGCAGCCGCTGGGCCCGGGTGCCTATGCCGCGTCCGCGCACGGCGGGCACCAGGCCGATCGCGAGGGTCCAGCAGGTGGAGGTGGCCGGCCGCCCCCAGGTGCTCGCGAACCACTCGACCCGGCCCACCGTCCGGCCCGCCTCCGCGACGCAGAGCACGCCGCCGTCGGCGCTGAGCAGACCGGTCTCCGCGAACCGCCGGCGCAGGCCGGCCGGTGAACCGAAGCCGAACCACTGGTACGGGCCGGCGCCCTCCGGCCCGTTGAACTCGCGCTCGAAGACGTCGAGATCGTCGGCAGTCACCGGACGCAGCGTGATCTCATCGGCCATGGAACGACTCCCGGTCCCCTCGAGCACACGGTTCGGCCTCGTCCGGCCGGCGTTGGCAACGTCGCCCAACTCTTCCACACATCCACGCTCCGCAGACCGGGTGAGGGTCAGGCTGTGCATGACGGCGTCCGGGAGCGGCGCCAAGTGAGCCTGTGCGAGGCGCCTTCCCCTCAAACTCCGGTCGACCGCCCGCGCCCCCACGCGGCCAAAGGCTGGAGCGCGTCATTGAGGCGCACGCCGTCCTCGGTCAAGGAGTACTCGACGCGGGGCGGCACCTCGTCGTAGGACACACGGCGTACGACGCCGTCCGCTTCCATCTCATGCAGGTGGGAGGCCAGCACCTTCTCGGTGATCCCCGGCAGCAGTCGGCGCAGCTCGCCGAAGCGGCGCTGGGGGTGCTCATGGAGCACCCAGAGGATCAGTACCTTCCACTTGCCACCTATCACCTCCATCGCGCTGTCGATCCCGCAGACGTGGCCATCCGGCCCGCCCGGCCGGTTCAGCGTCGTCATGCCCCACCCTTCTGACGTGCTAGCTCACCCCAGGGTAACCACCCACTCCGAAGTGCGTACTTGATCACCTTCAGGTCCGTGACCAGCCTTGTCGGCATGACGCAGCACACTGTTGAGAAGACTTCCGTCACCCTGCTGGGGCTCGGCGGGATGGGAACCGCGCTGGCTCGCACCTGGCTTGCCGCCGGTCACCCGCTCACCGTCTGGAACCGAACTCCGGCCCGCACCGCGGCACTCGCCGCCGAGGGCGCAAAAGTCGCGGACAGCGCCGCAGAGGCGGTCGCGTCCAATTCCCTCGTCGTTGTCTGCCTGTTGGACGACTCCTCGGTCGAGGAGGTGCTGGCCGGCACCGGCCTGGCAGGCAAGGACCTGGTCAACCTGACCACCAGCACCCCTGCCCAGGCCCGCGCTCGCGGCGAATGGGTCGGCGAGCGCGGCGCCCGCTACCTGGACGGCGGGATCATGGCCGTCCCTCCGATGATCGGCATCCCGGAAGCCGGCGGTTACGTCTTCTACAGCGGCTCGCCGGAGCTGTTCGAACGGCACCAGGAGACTTTGGGCGTCCCGGCCGGCACCGTCTACGTCGGCCAGGACGCGGGCTTCGCGGCCCTTCACGACGTGGCTCTGCTCAGCGCCATGTACGGGATGTTCGCCGGGGCCGCGCACGCGTTCGCCCTGATCCGCAAGGAGAACATCGACCCCGTCTCGCTCGCCCCCCTGCTGGCCGACTGGCTCATCCGATGGCTCCGGCAGTTCACCAGACCGCCGATCAGCTGCGCAGCGGCGACTACACCGAGGGTGTCGTCTCCAGTCTCGCCATGCAGGTGGCCGGCACGCAGACCTTCCTGAGCACCGCCGAGCAGCAGGGTGTCAGCCCTGAACTGCTCAGCTCCTACTTCGAGCTGATGCGCCGCCGCCTGGCCCAGGGCGGCGCCGAGGAGGGCCTGACGGGCGTGATCGACCTTCTGGTGCGCTGACTGGCTCGGCCGGCCGCCGGTGAGCGGTGGCTTCCAGCCGCAGGCCGCTGGCCGGGTAGCTGCGCAGGTTCGCACCGGCGTCCCCGGACCGGGCACGGGGGTTCCGAGGTCCGGAGCCGTGGGAAGGCCTGTGCCCGGTGTCGTCCGCGCCGTAGTATCGGGTGATCTCCGGGGAGGTGGTCATGGGCAGGCGGCAGCCGGGCGCTCCGACACTCGAGGAGGTGGCCGCCCGCGCCGGGGTGGGCCGCGGCACCGTCTCCCGGGTCGTCAACAACGCGGCGGGCGTCAAGGATTCGACGCGGCGAACCGTGCAGCGAGCCATCGCGGAACTGGGCTATGTGCCCAACCTGGCGGCGCGTTCCCTCGCCGGGCAGCGGGCCGACGCCGTCGCGCTCGTGATGACGGAGCCCCGATGGCGGCAGTTCGCCGAGCCGTTCTTCTCCGAGATCGTCCACGCGATCGGCGACGCGCTGGCCGGCACCGGGCCGCAGCTGCTGCTGACCCTGGTCCGCTCGGACACCGAGCGGCGGCGCTTCCTCGAGTACGCCCGCGGCGGGCGGGTGGACGGCGTCCTGCTGATGTCCGTTCACGCCGACGATCCGCTGCCCGACATGCTCGCGGAGGCCCGGATGCCGACCGTGCTGATGGGACGCCGTTCAAGCGACGAGCGCGTCAGTTACGTCGACGCGGACAACGCAGGCGGCGCCCGCAGTGCGGTCGCCCACCTGCTGGCCACGGGACGGCGGGCGATCGCCACGATCACCGGGCCGCTCGACATGTACGTCGCCCAGTGCCGGCTGCGCGGCTACCGGGAGGCCCTGGCACTGGGCGGCCTGGACGCCCGGCCGTCGTGGGTCGGCGAGGGCGACTTCACCGAGGAGGGCGGCCACCGGGCCATGGCCCGCCTCCTCGAACTGCACCCGGAGATCGACGGCGTCCTCGCCGCTTCGGACACCACGGCCGAAGGCGCCCTGGCGGCGCTGCGAGCGGCGGGACGCCGCGTGCCGGAGGACGTCGCCGTCATCGGTTTCGACGACTTCCCGCTGGCAGAGCGGACCGCGCCACGACTGACGACGGTGCGTCAGCCGCTCGAGGAAATCGGCCGGACCATGGTCCAGCTCCTCCTCCCGGAGATCGAGGAGCCGTCCGTGGCGTGGCGCCACGTCATCCTCCGGACGGAACTGGTGCTGCGCGACTCGGCTTGAGCGGCACCGCCGACCGGTGGGACGGCGGGGACCCGCGTGCACGGTGAGGCTGCGCGCCCGACGCGGCATCGGGAGCGCTCCCAGCTCAGCGGCCGTCGAGTCGCCGCACTCGCCCCGCATCGCCGACCTGCGCCTTCGAAGGGGTCCGACGGGATCCTGTGCACTGCCTTGTCAGGGCCACGACGCTCTCCTACAGTCCCTCGAAACGGAGGTGATGGGAGCGCTCCCAATTCAGTTGGCCCCGGCGCTCCCGCGCTCTCTCCCCACCCCTCCGAGAGGACCCGCATGCGAACCTCACGGCACCCCCTCCCCACCAGGACGCACGCCCTGTTAGGCGCACTGCTCACCTCGCTCGCCACCCTGGCGGCACTGCTGGGCACCGCCCCGGCGGCCCACGCCGACACCTCGATCTGCGAACCGTTCGGCACGACCACGATCCAGGGCCGATACGTCGTTCAGAACAACCGCTGGGGCACCAGCCAGACCCAGTGCATCACCGCCACCGACTCGGGATTCAGGATCACCCAGGCCGACGGCTCGGTCCCGACGAACGGCGCCCCGAAGTCCTACCCGTCCCTCTACAACGGCTGCCACTACACCAACTGCTCGCCGGGCACCCGTCTCCCGGCGCAGCTCAGCACCATATCCAGCGCACCGACCGGCATTTCCTACAGCTATGTGAGCGACGCGGCGTACGACGCCGCGTACGACATCTGGCTCGACCCCACCCCCCGCACCGACGGGGTCAACCGGACCGAGATCATGGTCTGGTTCAACAAGGTGGGATCCATCCAGCCGGTCGGCTCGCAGGTGGGCACGGCCGGCGTGGCAGGGCGCCAGTGGCAGGTGTGGTCCGGCAACAACGGCTCCAACGACGTCCTGTCCTTCGTGGCCCCGTCGGCGATCTCCAGCTGGAACTTCGACGTCATGGACTTCGTCCGGCAGGCCGTCTCCCGGGGGCTGGCGCAGAACAACTGGTACCTGACCAGCGTTCAGGCGGGCTTCGAACCCTGGCAGAACGGCACCGGCCTCGCGGTCACCTCCTTCTCCTCCACGATCAACACCGGCGGCGGGGACTCCGGAAACCCCGGAAGCCCGGCGGCCTGCACCGTGTCGTACGCGACGAACGTGTGGCAGGGCGGCTTCACCGGCGACGTCACGCTCACCAACACCGGCTCCTCCCCCGTCGACGGCTGGAAACTGGGGTTCACGCTGCCGGCCGGTCAGCAGATCACCAGCGCCTGGAACGCCAGTCTGACCCCGTCGTCCGGAAGCGTCACGGCGAGCGGTCTCGCCTACAACGCGCAGATCCCGGCCGGCGGCAGGGTCTCCTTCGGCTTCCAGGGGACGTACGGCGGCAACTTCGCCAAGCCCGCGGCCTTCAGCCTCAACGGGACCGTCTGCGGCACCGCATGACTCACCCCGTACGGCTGCGCGTCCGCCGCGCGGAGGCTTCCCGCCTCCCGTGAAGCGCACCACGGATCGGGCAGCGCACCAGGGGCCCGCCCCGGACCCACGGTGACGTCAGCGTCGTAGTCGGCCCGCCCGGCCGACTACGACGCTGAGCCAGTTCCCACCGACCGCTTCCGCCCGCCCATTTGAGTGCCCAGGCCCGGATGCGCCTCGGCGGGACGAGTGACAGACTGAAATCACCGGGGGCCCTCCGTCTGTGGCGGAGGCCCCATGACCGCCCACTCCCCCGTTCTTGGCCGTGGCGCACTCCCAGCGATCGATCCTTTCGCTGATCCATCGGGAACCTGCCATGTCCTCGGAAACGCAGGATCCGCCGGACGAGACGGCTCTCCTGAGGGTCGGCTCGTACAAGCCCGGGAGACACGAGAATGAGCATCTGTGGCGCGCGGAGGGGCGTCCGGGCATCGCGGTGGCACGGCGGTGACCCGCTGTGAGTGCGACCGGAGGCGCCCGTCCGGCAGCCGGGGGACTGACCGGTCGAACGGTCGTGGTGGTGGGCGGCAGCGCGGGAATCGGTCTGGAGACCGCGCGGCAGGTGCGTGCGGCCGGTGGCGAGGTGGTGCTCGCGGCGCGGAACGCCGATCGTCTCAAGCGGGCGGCGGACGAGCTGAGTCCCCTGAGAACGGCCGCGTTCGACGCCCTGGACACCGAGCGTCTGGAGCGGTTTCTGCTCGATCTGCCGGGGCTGGTCGACCATGTGCTGGTCACGGCGGGCAGCCCGTCGTACACACCCCTGGACACGCTCGACCTGGCCGACGCCGGACGCGACTTCGGTGGGCGTATCGCGATGATGCTGGCGGCGGGGCGGGCGAGCCGCGACAAGGTCAGGGCCGGAGGAACGCTGTTGTTCATCGGCGGAACCGGTGGCAGACGGCCCGCGTCCGGGATGGCCGTGACAGGCGCGCTCACCGCGGCGCTGCCGGCGCTCACCGCCAACCTGGCGCTGGAAGTGGCCCCGGTCCGGGTCAACCTCATCGCGGCCGGGTTCGTGGACACACCGCTGTCGGCCTCCCTCCTCGGAGACCAACTCGAGGCACGGCGAGAACAGTTGCGGAAGACACTGCCCATCGGCCGAGTGGTCGGTCCGGCGGATGTCGCGGCCCTGGCACTGCACATCATGGCCAACGGCGCCCTCACCGGCGCCACCTACGACATCGACGGCGGCCAGCAGCTCGTCGCGCCCTGATCCTCCGGTCGGCGACCCGAGGCGCAATCTCGACGCGTGCCTTCCAGCACCTTGCGGATTCGCCGTTCAGCCCCGCCGACATCGCGGACTCGCCGGCGTTGCCTTCCCTTTCAAGACGGAGACGTGAACGATGGACATGAAACTGGAGGTCGTCGTGGTGCCGGTGTCCGACGTCGACCGAGCCAAGGAGTTCTACACGGCACTGGGCTGGAGACTCGACGCGGACATCGCCCCCGACGCCGAGTTCCGGGTGGTTCAGGTGACCCCTCCGGGTTCACCGGCATCGGTCATCTTCGGCACGTCCGTCACGGAGCAGGCGCCGGGCTCGGCGCAGGGTCTGCACCTGGTGGTCGACGACATCGAGGCCGCGCACGAAGAGTTGACACGGCGCGGTGCCGGCCCGAGCGAGGTGTTCCACGATGCCGGCGGCGTGTTCCATCACGCCGGCACCGACGCCCGCGTACCGGGACCCGCCCCGGAACGCGGAAGTTACGGCTCCTTCCTGTCCTTCACCGATCCGGACGGCAACGGCTGGCTCCTGCAGGAGATCACCACCCGGCTCCCGGGACGCCTGGACCCCGCCACCACAGCGTTCGCGTCGGCCGAGGACCTGGCAGGCGCCCTCCGCCGCGCCGCGGCGGCTCACGGTGAACACGAGGCACGCATCGGTGCGGAGGACCCCGACTGGCCCGACTGGTACGCGCGGTACATGGTGAGCGAACAGGCCGGAGCGGAACCACCTTCGTAAGCCGATCCATTGATTCCATACACCGCATCCCACCCCTGGAGGAGTCGCCATGCCCATGCTGCTCATACAGGGCAAGTTCCGCCTGAAGGACACCGAGCCGGACGGAGACACCGTCCACTTCATCGCCGACAATCCCAACGACTGGACGCTCGTCGGAGGCAAGCACCCAGTGCATGCCGTCAACGGTGACGCCGCCCTCCGCCTGGAGGGCATCGACGCGCTGGAAACCCACTACGGCGGAGAACACCAGCCACTGCAGTTCGGCCACGCCGCCGCGGCTGAACTCCTCACCTGGCTGGGCTTCAACACCGTGGAGCGCGACTCGAAGGAGAAGGTCACCGCCTCGACGCCCGAGACCACGCCCGGCTACATCCTCACCGGGGGCGGCGACATCCACAACCGCGCCGTGGCCCTCGCCGGCCGGGGCGCGCCTCCCGCGGCCGGCGGTACAGCGGTCACGGTCGACGTGCCGTTGCTGCGGCAGACCGCCAACCACCACATGGCCTCACTGGGCCTGGTCTACCCCACCTTCTACACCAGCCTGTTCCGCGACCTGCGGGAGGAACTCACCAAGGTCGCGCAGAGCGCCCGAACCGCCGGTCAGGGCCTGTGGCCGCAGGATGTCACCACGACCGGGTTCAAGGTCACCGCGCTGTCCACCATCACGGACGACGTCGTGATCCTGCCCAAGCTGTTCCGGCGGCTGGTCGACTACTTCGACCTGGGCATGTCGGTCTCCTGCTTCCCCGCATACCTCGCCGGCAAAGGGGACACGCTCACGGTCCTGTCCACCGGGGAGCGGCTCGTGGGCCTGCACCACGTCGTCACCGTCACCAACAGCCACTCCATCCGTATGACGCACCCGGTCGATGATCTCCTCTTCGACGAGGGCTGAGTGGCGTGGTCATTCACGAGCGGGATCCGCACAGCCCACTAGGGATCCGCACAGCCCACTCCGGGATCCGCGCAGCGGCCTCAGTGGATGAACGACTCGCCGTTCATCCACTGAGGCCAACCGAGGCCGAGCCGCGCATCATTGCTGTGCGAAGTGTTTCCTGAGCGAGGTGAGCAGGGCCGCGAACGCAGGGGTCATGGCGGCGTCCGACTGTTCAAGGACCGTCACGCTGTCGCCGGTCTCCGCCGTGATCGTGTAGCTCATCGCGTCCCTGACGCGGCCGGCCTGCTCCTCCTGGGGCATCGCGGCGGCTTCTGTCAGCAGCCGGGCCAGTTCAGCCTTGGCGGTCTCGGGCAGGGCGTCCGTGTCCAGCACCTCGGGCGGGCGGCGGAGGTTGGTCACCGCCGCCAGCCCGCCGTAGGCCTCCAGAGTCATCTTCACTTGGTGCCCCTGAGCGCGGCCATATCCTTGGCCAGCCCCGTGACCTTGTCGTTCAGTACCCCGATCTGCCTGGCGAGGGCCGCCAAGCCGTCCTCACGGCCCGCGCCACCGTTCCCGTTGGCCGAGGAGCTCCGTACCCGGGCGACTCCGGTCGGGACGCCCCTTACCGGGACTTCCACCTCCTGCCACGCCGCCAGCACGGCCGACTGCTCGGGACTGCCGGCGCCGAACAGTTCGGCGGCCTTCTGGAAGGTGGTGCCCGCGAAATCCTGGAACTGGTCCTCGGCACTGGACGCCTTGAGCGATTCGTACCAGATGGTCCCGGCAGCCTCCCATGCGAATCCGCCGATGCGCGCGGCCGTCAGGAAGAACGCCTTGTTCGGAATTCCGGAGTTGAAGTGCACTCCGCCGAAGTCCCCGCGCTTGGTGTCGGGCAGGTGGATGAATTTGCTCATCCGGTCGGGCTGGGGATCCTTTCCGAACTGCGGGTTGTCGAAGGCGTGCCCCGGGTCCTTCATCGATCGCAGGGCGTCGCCGTCGACTCCCGGAGTCCACACGTCAGCGCCGATCAGCCAGTCCGCCTCCTCGGCCGTCTGCTTCAGGGACCACTGCTTGACCAGTGACCCGAAGACATCCGACATCGACTCGTTCAGGGCCCCGGGCTGATTGTGGTACTCGAATTTTGACGTGTTGTCCGTGACTCCGTGCGTCAACTCGTGGCCGATCACTTCAAGGGATCCGGTGAGGTTCTTGAACTTCCTCCCGTCCCCGTCACCGAAGAGCATCTGCCGCCCGTCCCAGAAGGCATTGTTGACCTGGAAACCGAAGTGTACGTATCCGTCCAGGCGCATCCCCCTGCCGTCGACCGAATTACGCTGGAAGACCTCCTTGTAGAAATCGCGGGTAAGGCCGAGTGCCTCGAATGCCCGGTTGATGGACGGGTCCGCGACCTCTGGGCCGTCCTCCGGCCTTGCCAGGACAGCATTGGGAAGTGATTCCCCCTGCTCGCAGTCGAAGACGGTGCGCCGGCCGTTACCGGCGGCGGCCGCACCGGCGAAGGACGCCCGGACCGCTCGCTCACCCCGCAGGCGAGCAGTGACCAGCAGGGTGTCCATGGCGGCCTGGCGCACCTCCCTGTCTTCGCTGTCGAGGAGCCTGTCGAGAATGTACGGAGGGATGATGCAGTTGATCGGGCGAGCCCTGCTCATGGGACACCTCCTGAGCGAGAGGAACGACGGCTGATCATTTGTCGTCGCGACTGCGTGCTCGGCTGCCGGCGGATCACCGCTCGGCGCGGTCGAGACGCACACGAGAGGACGGCTTTTCGGCATTCAACATGGAGGCAGTCGCGGACAAACCGCAGATGCCCACTGATGGGGCAGCGAAAGGGGAAGCGTCGACACCGGCCATCCCCGTCTTCAGCGGCACTGTCACGCTGATATCATCAGTCTCCTGCCGTCCGTATCGACTGGCAAACGCACCACGAGGACCGCCTTCACTCGCCCCTGTCATCCGCGAGAACCTATTTGGTTGAACACGACGCCAATAGCTGTTCCGTCCTCCGGATGCAGCTGAGCAGTGGTTCCCATAGCGTGATTACCAAGAGTGCGTCCAGGGTGTTCCTCTCCCTTGTCTTGGGGTTCGGCCGACGGTCCCGTCAGCGCGTGAATCACCACATCCCCAGGAGACATCATGGCCACGGTTGCCGTCTCAAACCGACCTGTCTCTGTCTATGCCCTCGCCGGCATCAGACTGTTCAACGGAGCCGCCGGTCTGCTGGCGCCGGAGATGCTCATCCGGCGGTTCGACCCCGACCGCGATCCCCCCAGCCCGGCCGCCGTCTACGCCTTCCGCCTCTTCGGTATCCGAACGGTCCTCCTCGGCCTCGACCTGCTCACCCACAGCGGAGCCCGGCTGCGCGACGATGTGAGCGAAGGCATCCTGATCCACGGCAGCGACACCGCGACTGCGGCCACGCTCGGCCTCCACGGGCAGGTCCCGCCGCGCACGGCGTTCCTGACCACGCTCATCTCGGCGGTGAACACCGCCCTGGCCATCAGCGCCACCGCCTCGCTCGCCAACTCCCCCGAGGACAAACCAAAGTGAACACGCAGTCCGGGGCCACTCCCCCGACCGAGACCGGCTTCGACTACGTCGTCGTCGGCGCCGGCGCCGGTGGCGGGCCGCTCGCGGCCAACCTCGCCGCCGCGGGCATGCGCACCCTCCTCCTCGACGCCGGCGGTGCGGAGGAGAACGACAGCTACCTGGTCCCCGCCTTCCACGCCGACGCCTCCGAGGACCCCGTCCAGTGCTGGAACTACTTCGTACGGCACTACGCCGACGAGCAGCGGCAACGGCGCGACAGCAAACTCGTACCGGACAGGGGCGTCCTCTACCCGCGTGCCGGGACAGTCGGCGGGTGCACCGCGCACCATGCGCTGATCACCGTCTACCCCTACAACCGGGACTGGGACGCCATCGCGGAGGACACCGGTGACGCGACCTGGCGGAGCACGGCCATGCGCCGGTACTTCGAACGGCTGGAGCGATGCACGTACCGCCCCCGGCCCAAGGAGCCGCCCGGCAACCCGCTGCTGGCCGCAGTCCTCCGGGCGCTGCCCTTCGTGTCGGACCGGTACCGCAACCGGGCCCGGCACGGGTTCGACGGCTGGCTGCCCACCGCACTCGCCGACCCCCGACTGGCCGTGCAGGACGAGCAGTTGCTGAAGGTCATCCTCTCCGCAGCGGAGGACACGCTCGCGGGTTTCCTCGACCGCCCGCTGTCCCCCCTCGAGGGCCTGGGCTCCCTCGTCGACCCCAACGACTGGCGGGTGCAGACCCAAGCGCTGCAAGGGCTGTGGCAGATCCCCGTCTCCACCGCCGACGGCCGCCGCAGCGCAGTACGCGAACGCGTCCAGGCCGTGCAGCGGAGCCATCCGGGGCAACTGGTGGTCCGCACCCACGCGTTGGCCGCACGGATCGTACTGGACGAGGGCAACGCGGCGACCGGAGTGGACTATCTGGACGCGGCGCACGCCTACCGGGCCGATCCCGGTGCCCGGCTGGCGTCCGGTACCCCGGCGCTGCGCCGGGTCGTCGCCTCACGCGAGGTGATCCTGGCCGCGGGAGCGTTCAACACACCGCAGTTGCTGATGCTTTCGGGCATCGGACCACCTGAGGAGCTGCACCGGCACGGCATCCCGGTGCGTGTCGGTCTGCACGGAGTGGGCGCCAATCTCCAGGACCGGTACGAAGTCGGCGTGGTCAGCCGGATGGACCGTGAGTTCCCCGTCATCAAGGACTGCTCCTTCCACGCTCCGCGGTCCGGCAGCGAACCGGACCGCTGCTACCGGGCCTGGCAGCAGGGCAAGGGCCTCTACACCACCAACGGCGCCGTCCTTGGCATCACCCGCAAGTCACGCCCCGACCTGGACGCCCCCGACCTGTTCATCTTCGGCGGCCCCTTCGACTTCCGGGGGTACCGCCCCGGCTACTCCCTAGACCTGACGCAGCACAAGGACCGGTTCACCTGGGCCATCCTCAAGAGCCGCACGCACAACAGCGGGGGCCGGGTCCGGTTGCGTTCCCCCGACCCCCGCGACACCCCACTGGTCAACTTCCACTACTTCACCGAGGGCACGGACAAGGAGGGCCTGGACCTCGAAGCGATGGCCGACGCCGTGGAGTTCGTGCGCGGGATGAACCGCAGGGCCGGCTCCGTGATCCAGAAGGAGCTGTGGCCCGGCGAGGACGTCGGCGATCGTGACGCCGTGCGCGAGTTCGTCCAGGACGAGGCCTGGGGCCACCACGCCTCGTGCACCTGCCGGATGGGACGCTCCGGCGATCCCACGGCGGTGGTCGACAGCAGCTTCCGGGTCCTCGGGGTGAACCGCCTGCGGATCGTCGACGCCTCGGTCTTCCCCCGCATTCCCGGGTTCTTCGTCGCCACGCCCATCTACATGATCAGCGAAAAGGCGAGCGACGTGATCCTCGGGGACGCGGCCGCCGCCTGACCCGTACGGACCTGCCCTCGCACGAGCGCGCACTCGACGCGCGCACGAACAGGAGCCACCCAAGGAGTACGCGATGAGCACGCACCGACGCGCCGCACGACGTTCCCCGGCCGGATACCGCACATCACTCCCCTGGCGGATCATCACCGGCGCCGCCCAGTACATCGACCGCCGCATCGGCTGGGACAAGCTTCCCGTCGCCGCGGGCCTGCTGACGCTCTTCGGACTGCGTGTCAGGCTCCGGCAGAAGAACCTTTACGACACCGGTGAGCTGCCCTCGGTCGACGGGCCCAAGCCCGCGCCGCCTTCCGCGGGCCACCGGGTCAACCGGACCGCCGACGGCAGCCACAACGACCTCGGCGACCCGCGCATGGGCATGGCGGGCACCCGGTTCGGCCGGAACATCCCGCTCGGGAACATCGCCCCGACCGCACCCGCGGACGTACTGTCCGCGCCCAGTCCGCGCGAGGTCAGCCGCACCCTGCTCACCCGCCATGAGCTCATCGCGGCCGAATCCGTGAACTCCCTGGTGTCCGCCTGGCTCCAGTTCATGATCCGTGACTGGTTCAGTCACGGCACGAGCCCTACGGACCGGCCCTGGGAGGTTCCCCTTCTCGACGACGACCCGTGGCCGGAACGCCCGATGAAGATCTTCCGGACCCCGGACGACCCGACCCGTGACCCGCAGGCGCCTCCCGGGACGCCCGACACCCGTGTCAACGTCTCCTCGCACTGGTGGGACGCCTCCCAGATCTACGGCAAGAACGAGGTCGAGCAGCACCAGTTGCGCACCGGGCGACTGGGCAAGCTGCACCTGTGGGACGACGAGCAGGCCCCCGTCCCCGCGGATCCCTCCCAGGACCCCACGCGCGTTCCCGGCTTCTGGCTGGGCCTCGCCATGATGCAGGACCTCTTCACCAGGGAGCACAACGCGATCTGCGACCACCTGCACGGCGCCTACCCCTCCTGGAGCGACGAGGAGCTGTTCCAGCGGGCCCGGCTCGTCAACGCAGCACTCCTCGCCAAGATCCACACCGTGGAGTGGACACCGGCCGTGATCAGCCACCCCACCACCGTCAAGGCACTCCGGGCCAACTGGTGGGGCGTCGCGGGCGAACGCGTCCACAACCTGTTCGGCCGGATCGGCGACAGCGAGGTCATCAGCGGCATTCCCGGCGGCAAGACCGACCACTACGGCGTCCCGTACGCCCTCACCGAGGAGTTCGTGGCGGTCTACCGGATGCACCCGCTGATCCGCGACGACTGGCATCTGCGCTCCCTCGCCGACGACACGACACTGCGCCAATGCACCCTGCGCGACATCTCGGGCCCGGGAGCGCTGAAGTTCCTGGAGACCACGCGGATGGCCGACCTGCTGTACAGCTTCGGCACGCTCCATCCAGGCCTGGTCACGCTGCACAACTTCCCCCGGTTCCTTCAGGAGTTCGAGCGGCCCGACGGCCATCTGCAGGACCTCGCCGCGACCGACATCCTGCGCTCCCGGGAGCTGGGGGTGCCCCGCTACAACGAGTTCCGGCGGCTGCTGCGGCTCAAGCCCGCCGAGAGCTTCACGGAGCTGGCGCACGACCCTGCGTGGGCCGAAGAGATCGGGCGGCTCTACGACGGCGACATCGAGAAGGTCGACCTGATGGTCGGGCTGTACGCGGAGAAGCTCCCGGCCGGATTCGCCTTCAGTGACACGGCGTTCCGCATCTTCATCCTGATGGCCTCGCGCCGGCTGAACAGCGACCGCTTCTTCACCACGTACTACACCCCCGAGGTCTACTCCAAGGCCGGCATGGCCTGGATCGACGACAACACCATGGTCACCGTCCTGCTGCGCCACCACCCCGAGCTGCGTACGGCACTGTCCGGGCTGACCAACGCCTTCGTGCCGTGGCACGACGCCGCGCGAAAGGACACCTGAGATGGCGGCCGTGGAAAGGCTCCGGCAGGAGCGCGCGCACCAAGTCGCCGCGGCCGCCCAGCGGTACCGCGAAACCGGCGACGAGCGCGAGGCCGTGGAACGGCAGCAGGACGCCGGCGTCCCCTTCCCGGACTCACGGCAGGCGCTCGCGGCGCGTGCCACGCGCCTGCTGGACCGGCACGCGGTGCCCGCCGCCATGGCCGTGGAGGCGGTGCGCGCGGAACCGCTGGCGGCGCCCGACGCCTACGAGCGCATCCTCGGTGTGTCGAAGGAACTGCAGGCGTGGAGCTTCCTTCCGCGCGGCGCCCGGGCGGCGCGTACCGTCGCCCGGATATCGACCCGGGAGAACGGCCGCGAACTGCCACTCGGCACCGGCTTCCTGGTGTCGCCGAGCCTGCTGATGACCAACCATCATGTGCTCCCCGACGCGGAGGCGGCCCGGCAGTGCTTCGTCGAGTTCGACGCCCAGGTGACCGTCGACAACACCCCGCAGCCCGCGACGCGGCTGGAGTTGATGCCGGACGGGTTCTTCGTGGCGGACCAGCGCCTGGACTACGCCCTGGTGCTGGTGGCACCGGGGCCGGACGGGCGGCCGCCGGGCGAGACGTTCGGCTGGAACCGGCTCAGCGTGCAGCCGGGCAAGCTGGTCATCGGCGAGCCGGTCAACGTGATCGGTCACCCGATGGGACGGCTGAAGGAGATCGCCGTCCGCGACAACATGCTGCAGGTCCGGCTCGACGACTTCCTCCAGTACAGGACCGACACCGAGCCCGGCAATTCGGGTTCCCCGGTCTTCAACGACCAGTGGGAGGTCGTCGCACTCCACCACAGCGGGGTGCCGAAGACCGATGAGCAGGGGCACGTCCTGCGCACGGACGGGCAGGTGTGGCAGCCGGGGGACGGCGACGACGCCGTCGACTGGGTGTCCAACGAGGGTGTGCGTGTCAGCTCCATCCTGCGGCACCTCGCGCGACTGCCGGCCGGCACGCGGTCGGGTCCGCTGGCGGAGATGGGTGCCGAGTCCGGGCTGGGGGTGGCGGAGTCCCTCGTTCCCGCTCCGGCGCCTGCGGCGGCCGCCCCCGGGCCGACCGCCGCGGCGGCAGTCACGCACACGGGCCTGCGCGCCCGGGACGGCGCGTTCGGCGGCGGACGTCATCTCGTGTTCCTGCACGGTCGCTCCCAGGAACACAAGGACCCGGAGGACCTGCGCCGCGAGTGGACGGCCGGACTCAATCAGGGACTCGTCCGCGCCGGGCTCCCGCCGGTCGACCCGGCCGACGCCTGGTTCCCCTACTACGGCGACCGGCTGGTGCGGATACTCGCCGCGCACGAGGCCGTTCCGCGGGTCACCGAGGCGGCGACGCTGTCCCCGGCCGAGGCCGTCGCTCCTGTCTCGCCCACCGCCCGAGCGGTGTACGAGGAGATGATCGGGGAGGCCGCCCACAGGTGGAATCTCCCCGAGGAGAGGCAGCCCGACCTCGAACGGATCGCCCTGGGCGACGTCGTCGGAGGTCTTCACCGGCAATTGGGCTGGCTGGCCGCGAGGAGCGACCTCGACGCATGGACGATCGCCCTGGTCCTGCGCGACGTCGCCGCGTATCTCGACGACCGGCCCGTCCGGGACGCGGTCCTGGACAGTGTGCTGGACACGCTGCCCGAGGAGGGCGAGGTGATCCTCGTCAGCCACAGCCTCGGCACGGTGGTCGGCATGGACCTCACCACACGGCTGTCCCCCGCCCTGCGCACCATCCACCTCACCACGGTGGGCAGTCCGCTGGGGCTGGACAGCGTGTACAAGAGGCTGCTCATCGGCGGGCCGAAGCGCCCCGACGTGGTGGCGGACTGGCTCAACGGGTGGTCGCCGTCCGACGCGGTGGCCATCGGCTGCCCGCTGGCGGACGAGTGGGCGGGCACGGTGACCGACGTCGCCGTCATCAACGCCCGCGACCGGGCCCACAACATCGCGGAGTACCTCTCCCACCCGGAGGTCGCCGGGGGGATCGGCAGCCATCTCGGGCTCATTGCGGGGTAGCTTCCGGAGGACCTGGCAGAGGTGCACCCGAGCGGGTGCACCTCTGCCAGGTCTCGGTCTACTACTGGCCGGCCGGGCAGACGCGGCTGGATAAGTAGTTCGGGAGATACTGCGAGCTTTCTTGAGAGGTGAGCCCGCGGTTGACGGCCTGGCAGACCTTCTTCATCAGGAAGGTCGGCTCGGGTACGACCGTGTTCCAGAGCCGTACGGTGCCGTCGTCACTGCCGGAAGCCAGAGTGCGGCCATCCGGACTGAACGCGACTGATGCCGCCGGGCCGGTATGACCCCTGAGCGTGCGCGCTCTACCTGTGGCCTTGTCGATCAACAACACATTGTCGCTGAAACTTCCGAAAGCATCCTGTACCGCATCACCCATCCGGCCCGCCTTGACCGGCCCGTCTCCCACGACGGTGGCCTCGACCAGAATCGCTCCGCCGCCGTCCAGCGGAATACGCGCCAGATGGGTCAAGTTCGCTCCGGGCATGCCTGGTTCAGGAGGAACGACCAGGGCGGAGCCCCAAGCCCCGCCCGATGTCGGACTCTAGTTCTTCACTCCGTTGATACCGCCCGCGAAGGCGACCAGTTCGGCCTTGGAGGCGAACTTGCACACGTTCGTGTCCAACGGCTTGTCGGTGTACTGGTGAAACAGCCACGCGCTCTGGATGCCGGGCTTGCCCGCGGTCACGCCGTACACGGCGATCCACAGGAAATCACCCGCGTTGCCGGTGGTGTCCCGGTGCCGCCAGAAGTCCCGGTTGCAGTACAGCCCGATCTTGTGGCTGGAGCCGCGCAGCCGCTTGACCTCTGCGATGAAGGCGTCCTTCTCCGCACAGGTCGCCGCGGTGCCGTCCGGGTTGGTCTCCCAGTCGACGACCATCAGGTCGTACTCGATGCTCGCGCTGCCTTGCGCGAAGTGGGCCGCCTGCTCCTTGATGTGCCCTGGGTGCAGGAAATGGTAGAAGCCGACGACGAGTCCCGCGGCGCGGGCGTGCGCGGCCTGTTCCTTCTGCTTGGGGTTGACGTAGGAACGTCCCTCAGTGCCCTTGATGAACGCGAAACTGGTGCCGGCGGTGGGGAAGTTCACGTTCTGGAAGGCGGATACGTCATAGCCTTTGATCATGATGGGGATCCTCCCGATGTGTTGATCCGGAGGGAGCAGCGAGGGGCGGCCACGCGGACGATGTCGTCCTGTCCGAGGGGGAACCCGTCAACGATCGCGGCGTCTCCGAGGCCGAGTTGATGAACTCCGGGGGTCCCTGGTGAGCGGACCGGGTCCTCAGGATGCTCTTCCGCGTAGGCGAGCCCGCTCGGGCCGGTGATCTCCACGGCCGCCACCGCGTGCTTGCCGTGGTGGTCGTGAGTGCTGCCGCTTCAGATGCCAGGCGTCCGCGCGCCGGTCCGGCACGGTGCGGTCCTCCACGGTCTCTTTCTCCACGATCTGACCAGTGGCCGGATCGTGCAACTTGCGGATGGCGGCCCCGGTGAGATGATGCCGCCGCGCCGAGTGTCTCTGCACAGCGGCATGACACGGCCACGCCTGGCTTCGGGGGCACCTTCAACTACTTGATGCGTCAACATACTTCGGCTGGACATCCGACCACCGAGGAGAGACGCTTGCACCAGCAAAGCATGCGGAAGGTCACCGTGTAATCGACCCGCGATCCCACAGACCTCGTCCTCGACGGGAAGTAGTGGCCTGGACAACGCGGGGCCGGGTGCCGTCCGGCCCCTTGCTCGACCCAGAAGAACGTGGCGCCCTGGAAGGTCCCCACGGCGTGCGGTGTTCGGAACGGTGTCGCCGGGGACAAGGCGCCAGGAGACCAGGAGAGGGGCGCAGGGGCATGCCCTCCCTCAAACATCTCGGACATCTCACCAGAGAGACGTACCGCATCGCTGTCTCCGAGCCGTTCACCCCCGCCCGGCAAGCTCGGCGGATCTGCCTGCTGTGGGGTCGGGCGTTGGGCGGTGTGAACAAGATCCTGCTCGTGATGACGGTCGCGTTCGCGGTTCTGGTCGTGCTGCGGGCGACAGGAGCCGATCACCTGCGCGGTCTGTCACCTGTCGACTGGGCGATCATTGGTCTGGGTGTGCTGCTGGTGATCGCCGTCCTGTGCCGTAGCCGGCCGGTGCGGATCCTGCCGTTCAAGAACCTCGCCGACGGAGCCGGGAACCAGCAGGCGGCCGCTGTCGCCGCGGGCTTCGCCGAGCTGCTGGACGACGAGGTCCGCCGCATCGTCGACCTGGTACGGCAGGAACCGTTCCGGACGCCCGCGGACGTGCTCAATCCGGCCGGCCGGCGGGGTGACATGGTACGGCGGTCGTCCGCACGGGTGGCGTTCAAGACCGGCATGACAGCCACCGGCCTGCCCGGAGACATCAAGCCGACCGAGGTCGGCACCATCACCCTGGGTCCACTGAAACTCGAGGTCGGCACGGTGCTCGCCTGTCTGGAGCGGATCTTCGGCACGACGTTGCAAGGATCGCTGGTGGAGGCGGACGGAGTGCTGCGTGTGGTCGCGAGTCAGTCGGGGCTGCGAGGCGGCCGTACCTGGTCGGCACAGATACGGGTCGACGGCGACACCCGCTCGCCGGACGGGCGCCTTGCCAGGGAGCTGGCGCACCGCATCGAACTCGACCGTCCCTGGGCCTCGGAGTCGGGTGCCGACGTCGAGAGCTTTCAACGGCTGGGGGACGGACTCGAGAGCTACCAGCGCTTCCAGCAGGAAGGCGCGCTCCAGGACCTCGACGAGGCGGAGGACCACTTCCGGGCGGCCCTCGCCCACAGTCCCGAGTACGCCGCGGCCTACCACAATCTCGGCCTGGTCTACCGGGAACAGCAGCGCGTCCGGACCGAGCTCCGCCTGACGGTGTCGGAGGCGGTGGGGGACGGGTCGATACGCATGTGGCAGAAGGCGGTCGACCTGGATCCCACCCTGGCCCCGGCCCGGGTCCAGTTGGCCCGGGCATTCCTCGACAAGGCCAGCCCACCGGGGGTGGCGGACGACAAGCGGGCCGACCTCCTGCAGCAGGCCGTCCAGTCCGCCCGCAGTGCGCTGGAGCAGCCTTCCGGTGCCCACTCCATGGAGAGCACGCTCGCCCGATACTGGCTCGGATACGCGCTACGGAAGCAGGGTGGCCAGCAGCATCCTGACGGCACGCGCCGGTCGGACGACATGACGTGGGAGGCGCTGGCCAGTTTCCGCCGTACGGAACAGGATCTGATCGACGAGCGTGCCCGAAGGCTGATGCGTGACGGGACCACGACTTCGGTTCGGCCATTGGCGGAGCGGATCGCCCAGGTCATCGGCCAGCAGGCCAAGTGCTGGGCCCAGCTCGCGGACGAAGCGGTCGGCTCGGACCGGCGGCGATACGTCGGCAAGGCGAAGAGCCGGGTCGGTACCGCGATCGGCTGGGCTCCCGGTCTGCCCGAGCTGCACGCCCTGCGCGGCAGCATTCTGCTGAGGTACGACCCGGGGGACGGCGCGTGGCACGCGTTCATGGAGGCCCTCCAGCGGGACCCGCAGAACCATCACATCACGCCTGGGGATCTCGATGTATTCACCGCCATGACCAGCGGAAGCAGCGAGGACTGCGCACTGGCCGCGGACCTGTTCGTGCTGGCCGCCCACCGGCGTCCGGACGATGCCATGGCCTGGCTCCTGCTCGCGTTGCTCGCATCCGAAGACCGCCACGCCCGCTCACTCGCGGGCAAGGGGCTGGCCCTGGACCCGGGCAGTGACGAGGTACGCAGAATGGTCGACGCCCAGTGGCCGGCCAACGGCACCGCCGACGGCACGAAACAGTTCACCCTGGTATGGGCGCAGGCCTGGGACGCCGCCCGTCGGGCGCAGCGCAGCGGCAACGCGACCCGTCTGCGTGAGGCACTCGGCGACATCGGCCGGCTCTGCGTCCAGCACGGCCGGACGCATCCCGAAGTCACCTATGTGTCCCGGGAGATCGGACTGCTGCACACATCACTGGCGTTGATGACGGATCCCTCCGGAGACCAGCGAGCGCAGTTCCGCCTGGCGATCCGTCACCTCACGCGGGCCGTCGCGCTCAAGCCGCCGCCCGGGGTGGAGGTGCCCCCGTTGTGGTACGTGGAACTCGCCGACGCGCACGCCGCCCTCGCGGACTCCCTGTCCGGCCGGAGGCGCGGCCACAAAGCCGCGGCCAGGGACAAGGTCGCCGCGGCGAAGAACTACGAAGAGGCGATCCGGAACTACAACGAGGCGATCAACAAGTCACCCAAGACGGTCCGTCCCCGATACCACACCGGGCGCGGGGGCCGGGAGCGGTTCACGGAGCTGACCGCCGAACCGCCGGACCTGTCCCCGCGAGCGCGTGCGGCGGCGGGCCGAGCGGCGGTGTACGCCAGTCAGGGGCGCGTGAACGACGCCATACACGACTGCCGCGACGCCCTGAAACTGGCGCCCCTTTATGCCTATCCGCGCTTCACACTGGCGGTTCTGTACCGGGAGCAGAGAGCCCAGTACGACCTGGCGCGGCAGACACTCCTCAGGTTGATCGAGCTCCTGCCGGCCGGTGAGGAGCGGGATCGTGGCCGCCTGGAGCTGGCACGCACGTACCGCATCCACGCCGAGGCATCGCCGGCCGACGACAGCGAACGGCTCCTGGACCTGGCCCTGGAAGGCTTGGGGAAGGCCACTCGCGAGGCCTCGCTGAGCAAGGATCTCGAGGCGGAGATCTACGAGGAGCTGGCTACCGTACTGAGTCTCCTGGGCCGTTCCAGGGAGGCCATCACCGCGCTGCGCTCCATCACTGACGCGCTCGACCGTACGCACCGCGTTCAGCACCATGAGCGCATCGCTCGCCTGATGGCCCGCGGTGAGCAACCGCTGGAGGTGGAGCGGGAACTGATCATGGCTCAAAGGGCCTGCCGTGACCGGCTGAGGCAGGCGCGTGGTACGGACGAGGAGCAGGTGCTGGACGCCGCGCTCGTCAGTCTGAAGGCCCAGCTCGCCATGTTCTACGCGGAGCAGGGCATCAAGCTCAGGAAGGCGCACCGGATGGCGAGGAATGCCCTGAGGACCGCCCCGAGCTCGCTGGACCCGGTCAGCCGGGCGTTGTGCGAGGACGCCCGCGGATGGGTCGCCTACCGGGAGGGAAGGGTCCGTAAGGCGGTCCGCAGCCTCGAGGACGCCGTGGAACACTCAGCCGGTGACGCGCGGGAATGGGCCCATCTCGCGCTCGCGCTCGAGGCACGCTCGACGTCCCTGCTGGGCCACAAGGAGAAACATCTCGACCGCGCGCGGGACATCTGGCAGCAGATCCTCGAGCAGTGTCCCCGGAGTCCCGCGGCCGAACAGGCCAGACAGCACCTGAACCTGCTGCCCGACCATCTGCACCGCCCGAGGCCGCTGGCGTCCCGCGGCCTGGGTGCGGGATGAGAGGCGGGTGTGCCGGAGTCCGCTGATCGTGCGCCGACGGGTGATCAGACCGCCAGGCGGCGGATCGCCACCACGGCCGCGTCGTCGCCGAGATGCCCGTGGACGTGGGCCAGCAGGTCGTCCCGGAGGCCGCGCAGGAGTTCGTCGGGGTCGTCCTTGGTCCACTCGGGCGCCCGTTCGGTGAACGGATAGAAGAGCCCTTCGGCGTCGCGTGCTTCGATGACGCCGTCCGTGTAGAGGAGCAGCAGGTCGCCCACCTCGAACGGGAAGGTCTGGACGTCGTAGGCGGCGATGCCGAAGGGTCCGCCGAGTCCGAGCGGAAGGTGGCTCGCCTCGGGCACGAGTGAGGTGATGTGAGTCCCCCGTACGAGCAGCGGCGGTGGGTGGCCGCAGTTGATGAGGTGGACGACCGGCTCGTGGTCGGGGATGTCGAGCAGGATGGCGGTGGCGAAGTCCTCGTCGGTGTCCTGCTCTTCCTGTGGTCGCCACTGGCTGGTGTCCCAGCGGAACGCGGCGTCGAGGTGGACGGCGAGGCGGGGCAGGGTGGCCTGCCGGTGGGCGGCCGCGCGGAAGGCGCCGAGCAGCAGGGCGGCGTTGCTGATCGCGGCCAGGCCGTTGCCGCGCACGTCTCCGATGAGGAGCCGGGTGCTGTGGTGGTCGGTCCGTGCGGCCGCGTACAGGTCTCCGCCCAGATCGGCTTCTTCCTCGGCGGGGATGTACAGGCCGGCGATCCGAAGCGGGCCGGTGCGGGCGGGCAGCGGCCGCAGAAGGACGCTCTGCGCCGCCTCGGCGACGGACCGCACCCGGTGCAACTGGCGCTCACGCCGGTCCCGCACCACGCAGATGCTGACACAGACGACGGAGACGACGATCAGGGCGGTGATCTGCGCCTGGATGTTGGCGGTGGGCAGGACCCCTCTCAGCACACCGATCAGCACCTGGGCCGCCACCGCGAGCACTCCCATCAGCGCTGTCACGCGGGCGCCGGCGAAGGCCACCGTGATCGCCGGTGCCGCCACCAGCAGCGGGCCGAGATGGATGTGCGGCGGGGCCAGCACGTCCACCACGCAGATGGTGACGATCAGCCCCAGCGGGATCACCAGCAGCGCGGGGGCGTGATCCCGCCACCGAGGACACCGGAAGTCCCGCCACGGTCGAGAGGCCATGCCTCAAGCCTTCCACTCGCCTCCGCATACCGGAATGCGGCACTCCGGGATCGCGGGAGACGGGAGGCCTGGTTTTCTCACGGGCCGCGACCGGGCCTTAGGCTGCCGGTCATGAATCCGGCCACGACCAACGGTGCGACCGCTGAGCCCACCATCCTGACCGCTGTGGAGCTGACGTCCGATCAGGAGCTGAAGGGCGGGTTCGCGGGAGCGGCCCACCAGATCCTGGCGGACCTGGTCAGCGAAGGTGCCGCGCTGGGCTGGGTTGAACCACCCTCGCGGGACGAGGTGGCGGAACTCCTCGGCCACGTCGTCTCGGCGGTGCGAGCCGGGGATGCGGCCCTGCGTGCCGCTTACCTCGGCCACCGGCTTGTCGGGTTGGGTTACTGGATCCGCTACGTCCGGCCGACCCATCGGCCGCACGCCGATCTGGAGAAGCTCGCGGTGGCTGCCGCTGCCCATGGTCGTGGTGTCGGTCGGGCGCTGACTGCCGGTCTGATCGATGACGCCCGGGCGGCGGGCATCGAGGTCCTCACTCTGGACGTCCGCGGTGACAACACCGGTGCCCTGCACCTCTACCAGTCGCTGGGTTTCACCGAGTACGGACGTCTGCCCGCCTTCGTCGCCGTGGGCGAACGCCGCTACGACAAGGTCTTCCACATGCTGGACCTCCGGCTGCGGCGGGGCTAGGCGGTCGGCGGCGGCCGGTCCCCGTCCACCTGATCCGGCGCGCGCACGACCCGCACCCCACCACCCACACCGCGATCACCCTCGCCTCCTACCTCTACCGCAACGCGACTAGCGCACCGCCTGCTTCACGAGCGCGGCGATCCGTGTCTCCACCTCGGGTGTCACCTCGGTCAGCGCGAACCCGGCCGCCCACATGGGGCCGTCGTCCAGCTTCGCCTGGTCGCTGAACCCGAGCGTCGCATAGCGTGCCTTGAACTTCTCCGCGCTCTGGAAGAAGCAGACCACCTTGCCGTCCAGCGCGTATGCCGGCATCCCGTACCAGAGCTTCGGAGCAAGGAGCGGGGCACTGGCCGTGACGACGGCGTGCAGGCGCTCGGCCATGGTCCGGTCCGGGTCCTGCATCTCGGCGATCTTCGCGAGCACGTCCCGCTCCGCCTCCGCCGCCTTGTCCGCTCGCGAACTCCGGCGTGCCGCCTTCTTCAGCTCTTGGGCGTGGTCCTTCATCGCGGCCCGCTCCTCGGCCGTGAACCCCTTGTGCGCGCTGCCCTCGGTGCCGCTCATGACTGTGTCCCCCGCAGGATCTCGACTTACGGATCTGGAGAGGGACCATATACCAGCCCACCGACACCGAACCGGGGCCAGCACAGCACGAGTTCCGGGGGTCCGGCTTCCGGTTTCAGTGCGCCGACATGCTCTACAGCGGAGTGGGCCTGATCATGGCGAACGGGGCGCCCTGCGGGTCGGCTACCGCCGTCATACGCCCGGCCATCATGTCGAACGGCGGGGCGAGCACCGTGCCGTTGCGCTTGACCAGGGCGTCCACCGTGGAGTCGACGTCGCCGATACTTCCCAGCCGCCCGGCTGCCCGCGGTGCGTCACCGGTGCAGGGACTCGGCGACGGCCGGGTCCTCGAGCACGGTGACACACCAGGCGAAGTGCTCGTCACCGCCGCCCGGCGCGAAGGCGTCGCTCGTGGCCATCGCATAGGCGGCCCGGTAAAGCAGGAGGTCGTCGACCGCGTAGCCGAACTCGTCGGCGAACCGCGTGGTGAGCTGCCGGGTGATCTCCGGGGCGTGCTCGGTGCCCGCCGGGAAGATGGCCGCGGCCACGGCGGCGTCGAACCGGGGGTCCCCGCCCGTGGACAGGAAGCCGTAGTCCACGAGGGCGAGCGGCCGCAGGTCGTCGTCCACCAGCACGGTCTCCGGGAAGACGTCACCGTGGACGACCGCCTCGTCGGTACGGGGCAGCGAGCGCAGCTTCCGAAGCAGCCGGGCGCGCGTGTCGTCGAAGTCGCGGACATGCGTGGAGAGCCGGTCCGCGCACCGGCTGACCCGCCGGCCCACCAGGTCCGCCAGGGCGGATCCGAAAGTGGCGTGGTCTTCCCACAGCGGGCGTTCCTCGTCCAGCACAGGAAGGTGCTTGACCTCGTCGACGTCATGGGCGTCCGCGAGGGCGCGCAGCACGCCGACCAGGCAGTCGACCGCTTCGGGCAGCACCTCGTCCGGGTCGTCGGTGCGGATCCTGCCCGCCAAGGGCTCGCCGGTCAGCTCCCGCTCCACGGTCATCGGGACACCGTCGATGTCCTCGACGGCGAGGATCTCCGGGGCGCCGAACGGCAGGTGCGCCGCGGCATCGGCGTAGAAACGCTGCATCCGCCGCAGTTCGGATCCCCGTCGGCGCTCCCACACCTTGGCCACCGTTCCGTCCCCGAGTCGGTAGACGGCTCCCTCCACCGCCGCCTCGACGGGCCCGGCGTCGGGATATCCGGCGTCGACGAAATGTCGTACGCGCCGGGCCGTGGTGTCCCGTATCGCATCGGACATCTCGTGCCTCCTTCCGCCCCCGGCGTGAACGACCAGCCGGTCGGCGGGGCCGACGCCGGGACCACCTCCCACGGTAGGCCCCTCGCCCGCACGGCACCCGGTGACGGAGGGCTGCCGGGCGCCGTGCGGTCCGCCACGCGTATACGGCGGAACAGTGCCGGCGGATCCTGCGTATCCGGGAGCCGACAGTGGCTGTTCCTTCGTACACTGGCGGCCGTCGCCCGCCGAGGGCCGCGCCCGGCCACTGCTCGGGGACTCGCCGACGGGAACCACGCACTGCGGCGTCCGTCGGCCGCAGCCCCCTACCGCTAATCCGGCCGTGCCCCGCCCGGGACGCAGGCCGAACTCGACCTTGCAGGATCGTGGGCGGAGCGGGAGGCGGCCCTTGACCAGGGCGCACGGCGAAGGGCCGCCCGGGGCCCCGCAGTCCTGTCGTAGCAGGGCGTTCCCACCTTACTGATCATTATGAGTTTGGCTCACAGGCTTGGCAGTGGGCTGGCGGGCGGCAGAGTTCCGCGGTCGTCGGATGATCTTGTGCCTGATGATCTGTGGGATCGTGTCGCTCCGCTGCTTCCGCCTCGCCCGCCGCGGCGTCGGCGGTACCGGGGTCGGCTGCCGGCGGATGGCCGTGCGGCTCTGCGCGAGATCGTCTACGTGCTGCGCACGGGCGTGACCTGGGCACACGTGCCGACCGAGACGATCGGCTGCAGTGGGGTGGGCTGCGGGGTGCATACGTGCGTCGGATCTGGGGCAGCGGCGAGACGCCTGATTCGTCGAGGAAGACGATCCAGGCACGTTTGTTCATCGCCCCTTTTTGATGCGCGGCCACTTATGGGCGCGGGCGATCTCGGACTCGTCCCGCTCCACCGCCCGGCGCTCCGGCCGCTGCAGGCTCCATCCCAGCCGACTGGCCAGCAGACGCCAGACCGACGCCCGCGACAGGACTACTCCCGTCACTCGCTCGACCACCAGCGGGGAATGGCACGCGTACCTCGGCGGGCAGCTCCCGGTGGAACCATACGACCATGCCCGCCACGAACGAGGCGTCCGAGGCCACCGCCTGCCCGTCGGCGCCGACGGGCAGGGCCGCCGGGAACATTTCCTCGACCATCCCGGGCGCCGCCCCCGACGACCGCTCCACCCGGTGTTCGCGCACGGTGGCCCACGGCCCGCAGGCGGGCGCACCGGCACCGGGTCCACCCCGTGGCGCTGGGGCAGGGGAGGAGGAAGGACCCGGGTCTGGCGTCGCATCACGGCCCAGCGTACGAGGTGCCGCGACGGCTCAGGGGTCAGGATTCCGTGCCGGACTCCTGCGGGAAGAAGGTGATCAGCGTGGCGGTGCCGTCCTTGTCGACTGTCCGGACCGCCGGCTCGGGAATGCCCTGCGTGGCGACGTCGATCTCCCTGGGGTGCCACACCAGGTGCCGCAGGACGACGGGGTAGCGCGGCGACCGTCCGCCGACGGAGACGGCCACCACGTCGTCCTTCGGGTCGTACACGATGCTGGCGAAGGGCAGCCGGTTGGCTTCGTACTGGTGCCCGACCTCGGGGTCCAGTACCTCGATGGTGACGAACTCCCCCTGGTGTTCCTCGGTCATCTGGTTGAGGGCGGTCTCCCAGGTGCTGCGGTCGAGCGTTTCGGTACCGGCCATCGTCGTTCCTCCTCCGGTGGCAATCTGCTCTCCCGACGGTAGCCGCAGCCCTGAGCGACTGCCTCGGCCTGACAGGTCGAGCCGTCCGGCCCTGCTGGACCTGCCTGGACGAGTCCGGGCCGAAGCCCCACGGGGCGGGCTCCGGTACGGGCGGAGCGGGGGCGGGCACGGCCTGCCGGACCCGCGTAAGCCGCCACGCGCCCCCGAGGACCACCCGTGACCAGCAGGAACAGCACGGTGAACCACCGGAAGTACCAGTGCCCGCCCACCGGGTCGTACACCGCGGCGCGTGGCCAGGTTGGCGGTCATGAGCAGGCGATACACCATCGCATAGGCGAGATACAGCATCACGATGCAGGTGGTGCCGATGGCCAGGAACGCCTCCGGCGAGGCGAAGTCGAGCAGCAGCAGAGCCGCCGCCAGGACGCCGACGACCAGGGCGGGCGTGCTGGGCATGCCGGTGCGCGGATTGACCCGGCCGAGTCCGTCGGGGCGTGGCGAGGCGGCCGCGTTTCCTGCAGACCCTGTCGACGGGCGGGCGCGCCGTGGTGCACTCCAGTAATGGACGCAAGCCCATTCACCTGTTCCACTGGTACGAGTACGGCGGGGCTTCGGACTTCGTTCGAAGGGCCCACGGACAGGAGCGGCACACCCCCAACGCCCTGAAGCCGGTGATGCATGTGGCGCGCGGCCAGGCTGCCGAGGGCGGCTCCGATCAGTCCCTGGAGAACATCGCCAGGCCGCTGACCGCCGAGGAAGCCGACGCGGCCTGGCGGGGCGAGTGGGCGCCCCAGCACGAACGGGTCCGCCTCCGCCCCGCGGACGTACGGCAGGCCGCGCGCGGGCGGGACCAGCGGATCGCCAACGACCGCACGGCCGCGCGGCGACTGGATCACCAGACCGCCGATGTGGACGCGGCCCTGGCCAGGGCCGCGGAGAGCCTGCGCCTGAATCCGCGGGGACGTCCGGCACCCGGCGCCAGGCTGGTCCTGCGCAGCGGTCTGGACGCCGTAGAGCACTGCGCCGTCGGCCCGCGTTCCCTGTGCTGGACCTTCGCCGACCTACGACTCATGAACGAACTCAGACGCCTGCGCGCCTCGCACACTGAGGACCGCCCGGAACCCCGGCGCCGACGCGACCGGACAACGCTGGGAGGTCTGCTGCGTTCGCTGCGGTCCGGCGAGCTGCGGGGGTCGTAGGGCGGTCGCATGGATCCGAGCAGGAGCTGGCCGTTCGGCCGCTCCGGACGATGAAGAACACATCGCGAGCCGGGAGGAACAATGCGGAACCGGACATTGAGCAAGATCGGCACACGGCTGTTGCGTCTGCGCCACGACTCGTCGCAGAGCTCACAGGACCGGGCGGCGCCGGCCGACTACGGACTGGACCACGGGCAGGTCGCCGAATTCGTCGCCGGCACGCTGGATGCGGAGGGCGAGGCGGCGCTCGCCCATCAGGTGGCGCGGCTGCTGCCCTTCCACTGGACCTGGCCCAACCGGGTCGCGGAGGCGATGTCGCAGATCATGGACCACTTCGGTGATCAGCGTGAGCTGATGGCCTGGCTGGATCGGCACCCCGGCCTGCCACGGCTGGTGGCCCGCCTGTACGTCTTCATGGGCCTCCTCGACTGGTACAGCGCGGTGCCCGCGGTCGTGACCGCGATGCGTGAGTACCGGGAGCGGACACCGTATCCGCCGGGCCTGGAGTCCTACCTGGTGCCTGCCACCGATGACGACACGCTCGCGAGCATTGCTTTCAAGGTCGAGAAACTGCTCGGCGAGGAGCGGACCCGGGAGGCCGTCGAACTGGCCCTGGCCACTGCGGCATGGCTGCAGCAGATCGCGCCGCGCGCGCGGGAACTCTCTCCTGAGGTCGGCGACTTGGACGAGCTGATGGGGCAGGCGCGGCAGGACATCCGGGCGGCAGCAGCCGACATCTGAACACGACAGTCGATAGGGCGGTGAACGGCATGACGGTGAAACTGAACGCGAGGGCGTTCAACCACGCAAAGAAACTGACCGAAGAGGGCCGGATCGTCCTGGACGACCGGGACGAGTGGAGCGAGCACCGGCCTTCGGCAGCGGACGAGAATGCCTACCTCGAGGAGCACGGATTCGCCGAGTACGCCAGGTGGTACCTGGGCATCGACGACGAGATGGGAGAGGAGACCAAGGGCCGGTACAAGTTCCCCTACGGCGATTTCGATCGTGTCCACCGCTGCGGTGTGCTCTCCGCCGAGGTACGCGCCGGACAGCAGAAATACGCGGACATCGAGAACGCCGCCGCGCACCTGCACGGAATGCTGGACGGCAGGCGGGCCGGGAACCGGTGACAGCGCCGAAAAAAGTGCACCCTCACCCGGCCCCCGGCGACGGATTGTCCAGTGACGCTAGGCGTCGTCGCCCCGCTCGCCCTCCGCCTGGGACGGCTCGCTCCGGGGGACGTCCGGGTGCTGTTCCGTTGCGGTGCGCTCGCCCCTCTCGTCCCGCTCGCCCTCGGCCTGCGAGGGTGTGCGCGAGTACCAGGCGTCGTAATCAGGGGCTCCGGATTTCATGACGGGCCTCCTTCGTCGCTTACGTCCATCCTCCCCTCTCACGCCATGGTGGAACACCTGCGGCCTCACCCGTGCGAGCGGCAATCCAGCGTCGTCCAGAGAGGCGATCCGCGGCCGGACAGCGCCCGCACCATCGGCCGTCGCCAGGTCGTCGGCGCCGACGCTGCTCCCGTCCCTCATCAGTCTTCCAGCTCTGCCCTCCCGGCCTGCCGCGAACGTGCTCAATCGGTCAGGCCAAGCGCCCCCGCTGCCTGAATCGCCAGCCAGACCTCGGCCAGGGCCCCCGTCGATGTCAGATCACGGTCGGCGAGAGCACCGAAACGGCGTAGCCGGTAGGCGAGGGTGTTGGGGTGTATGTGGAGCGCCGCCGCGGCCGTCTCGGTGCGGCGGTCGCGCTCCATCCAGGTGCGGGCGGAGACCAGCAGCTGCGAGTCATGGGTTTCGTCGTAGCGCAGGACCGCGCCAAGCACGTACTCGACCAGCGCGGTCAGGGCAGCGGGGTCATCGGGCAGCCACCGGCCCGTCGAGTCGTCGCCGTATCGGACGACGGCGCGACCCGACTCCACGGCCTTGGCGACCGCCCAGAGCGCCTCGCGCTGGGCGACCTTCAGCGCGGCACCCGGCAGGAAGGTGCGGCTGACCCCGGCTGCCCCGGCCGGCAGCTCCCCGACGGCCACCGCCAGCTCCGATGGCCCCAGGACGTAGCGGTCCTCGCCCCGGGTGAGCAGCAGATGGGGTTGGTCCTGCAGACAGGACAGCAGCGCCTCGTCGGTGGTGTGGCGCACCACGAGGAGTACGGTGTCGCCCTCGATGGCGTGCCGAGCGAGCCGGCGGCGCGCCACCTCCGGGTCGAGCGCCTCCTGCAGTAGTTCGGCCAGTGTCTCCGCGCCCTCGCGGCGCAGCGTCTCGCGCTCGTTGCGTATCATCGCCAGCCGCAGCGCCGCCACCGTGGCGATGTGCTGGACGACGGCGAGTCCCGCGGGCTGGGCGCCCTGACGCTCGTATGCGACCAGAAATCCCGCCGGGCCGCCGGGCGCGGGCACCGGGAGGACGAATCCGCCGGGGATCGTCGGCGGGGCGTCGGTGGAAGCGGGCAGGACAGCGGGATCCGGTACGGGAACGCCGGGCAGGAGCGGGTGGCCCTGCGGTGTGCAGAGATAGACGTCGTAACCCGACAGGCCTTCGAGACGGCGCAGAAGTGTCGGCGTGTCGAGATCCTCGGCGACCAGCCAGCGCAGCGCGCCGAAGACCTGGAGTTGCGCGCCCAGCCGGTGCCGGGCGTCCTCCTGGGCCGCGGCCGCGACTTCCTGGGCGACCGCGATGAACGGGACGGCGAGCGGCACTTCGAGGACCGGGAAGCCCCGCTCCTCCGCCGCCTGGAAGAACGCATCGTGCAGCGGGGGCATGTGCAGCTGCGCGGAGAGAGCGAGAGCGGATACCCCGGCGTCGTCCAGCCGCTCCACGTAGGCGCGCTGTCCGGCCGCAGTACGGGGGACCGCCAGCCCCGCCGTCATGATCACCTCGGCCCCCAGGAGCCAGGGCGTCGGATCGGCAAGCTCGCTTGCGTGCGCCCAGGAGACGGACCGGTCCAGACCGGCACTGCCGGCCTTCACGGAGAGCTGGAGCGCCGGGAAGGAGAGCAGATCGCCGACGGTGAGTTTGTTGCTTGCCACACAAAACAGCGTACGGCTCTGGGGCAAACACAATTGTCGCTGGTCATTCGCGGGCCGCACACTGTGCACCATCCCCCCTGCATGACCGGAAGGTGGAGCACCCATGACGACCTCGATAACCGAGATAGAGACCTATGGTGTCGAGCGGATCCCGGACAAGGACCGGACAGCCCGCCCGATCGATCTGTTCCGGCTCGCCTTCGGCGGTGCCAACACTTTCGCGACCTGTGTGCTGGGCGCCTTCCCGATCCTTTTCGGCCTCTCCTTCTGGCAGGGTCTCGCGGCGACCGTCCTCGGTCTCGTGGCAGGTGCGCTCCTACTGGCCCCGATGGCGCTGTTCGGCCCCGCCAACGGCACGAACAACGCTGTCTCCTCCTCCGCGCACCTGGGCGTGCACGGCCGGGTCGTCGGCTCGTTCCTCTCCCTGCTCACCGCCATCGCCTTCTTCTCGATCTCGGTGTGGTCCTCGGGGGACGCGCTCGTCGGCGGCGCGCACCGGCTCGTCCACGTCCCGGAGTCGGACGTGACCTACGGCATCGCGTACGCGATCTTCGCCGGGCTCGTCCTGGTCGTCTGCATCTACGGATTCCGGTTCATGCTGCTGGTCAACAAGATCGCGGTGCTGGCGGCGTCGGCCCTCTTCGTGCTCGGCGCCTTCGCCTTCGTGGGCGACTTCGACCCCGGTTACGCAGGATCCTTCGCCTCCACGGCCGACCCACTGTTCTGGCCTTCATTCATCGGCTCCGCGCTGATCGTGCTCTCCAACCCGGTCTCCTTCGGCGCGTTCCTCGGTGACTGGTCTCGCTACATCCCGGCCGGGGCGCCGCGCCGCCGGGTGATGGGGGCCGCGTTCCTGGCCCAGATCGCCACCCTGCTGCCGTTCCTCTTCGGCCTGGCCACCGCGTCGATCATCGCGTCGAAGGCCGAGAAGTACGTCGACCCTGCCGCCCCCAACTACGTGGGCGGACTGCTCGCGATCTCACCCGGCTGGTACTTCCTGCCGCTCTGCCTGATCGCCCTGATCGGCGGCCTCTCCACCGGCACGACGTCCCTGTACGGCACGGGGCTCGACTTCTCCAGCGTCTTTACGCGCTTCAGCCGCGTCCAGGCCACCTTCTTCATCGGTGCCCTGTCCATCGCGTTCATCTTCGCCGGCCGCTTCGCGCTCAACCTCGCGCAGTCCATCTCCACCTTCGCCACGCTGATCATCACCTGCACCGCACCGTGGATGATCGTCATGACGCTCGGCTATGTCACCCGGCGCGGCTGGTACGACGCGGAGGCTCTGCAGGTCTTCAACCGCCGTCAACGCGGCGGCCGCTACTGGTTCACGCACGGCTGGAACTGGCGCGGCATGTCCACCTGGCTCGTCTCCGCAGTCGTGGCGCTTCTCTTCACCAACCTGCCCGGCCAGTTCGTCGGCCCGCTCGGCGATCTCGCGGGCGGCACGGACATCTCGCTGCTGGTCGGCCTCACCCTCGCGATCGTGCTCTACCTCGCCCTGCTCGCTGTGTTCCCCGAACCGCGCGCCGTGTACGGACCGGCCGGACCCCGATTCGTGCGGGCGTCGGATGCCCCCGTGCCACCGATCACCGGCGACACCGGGGAGACCGTCACCGAGCCCGCCGTGGCCCACTGAGGCCTCGCCGTCACCTACCGTAACCGAACGCCTGGCGTTCCGGCCCCCGACCGCCGAACGCCCGTGACCAGGAGCCGTACATGAGCACCACTGCTGTCCAGGAGGTCCGGACCGCTGCGGACGCGCTTGTCGCCGCCTTCGCCGAGGGCCGTCTCGACGACTACTTCGGCGCCTTCGCCCCCGACGCGACCTTCGTCTTCCACACCACCCCGCAGCGGCTCGGCTCCACGGCCGAGTACCGGGCGCTGTGGCAGCAGTGGGTGGAACAGGACGGCTTCCGGATCCTCGGCTGCACTTCGTCCGCACAGCTGATCCAGCACTTCGGCGACACTGCCGTCTTCAGTCACGACGTCGAAACCCGGATCGCCACCCATACCAGCCAGGAGACGGTCCACGAACGGGAGACCATCGTCTTCACCCGCGCCGACGACGGCCGCTGGGTCGCCGTCCACGAGCACCTGTCCGCCCGTACCGCCGCCTGACCAGGGGACACGATCCATGAGCACCACCTTCCGCAACTACATCGACGGTGCGTTCGCGGACGCCTCGGACAGCCGCACGCTCGACGTGGTGGACCCCACCACTGGTGACGTCTACGCGACTTCCCCGCTCTCGGGGGCCGCGGACGTAGACGCTGCGATGGCGGCCGCGGCCTCGGCGTTCCCCATCTGGCGCGACACCACACCGTCCGTACGGCAGCGCGCACTGTTGAAGATCGCCGACGTGATGGAGGCACGGGCCGACGAACTGGTCGCCGCGGAGAGCCGGGACACCGGCAAGCCGCTCCACCTCACCCGCAGTGAGGAACTCGCCCCCGCAATCGACCAGATCCGCTTCTTCGCGGGCGCGGCGCGCATGCTGGAGGGCCGCTCGGCCGGCGAGTACATGGAGGGAATGACCTCCATCATCCGCCGCGAGCCGGTCGGTGTGTGCGCCCAGGTCGCGCCATGGAACTACCCTCTGCTGATGGCGGTGTGGAAGTTCGCCCCGGCGCTCGCGGCGGGCAACGCCGTGGTCCTCAAGCCCTCGGACACCACCCCGGCCTCCACGGTTCTGATCGCCGAGATCATCGGCGGTGTCCTGGAGGAGCTGGCACTGCCCCGCGGAATCTTCAACGTGGTCTGCGGTGACCGTGAGACCGGCCGTCTGATGGTGGAGCACCCGACCCCCGCGATGGCGTCCATCACCGGTTCTGTACGCGCCGGCATCCAGGTCGCCCAGAGCGCGGCCAAGGACGTCAAGCGGGTCCACCTGGAGCTCGGAGGCAAGGCCCCGGCAGTGATCTTCGAAGACGCCGATCTGGCGAAGGCGGTCGAGGACCTGGTCATCGGCGGCTTCTTCAACGCCGGGCAGGACTGCACGGCCGCTACCCGCGTCCTGGTCCACGAGTCGGTCCACGACGAGTTCGTCGCCGCCCTCGCCAAAGCGGCGGCCGACACCAGGACCGGGTTGCCGGACGACGAGGACGTGCTGTACGGACCGCTGAACAACGCGGGCCAGCTCGCCCAGGTCAGCGGTTTCATCGAGCGCCTCCCCGAGCATGCCAGGATCGAGGCGGGCGGCCACCGGGTCGGCGAGCAGGGCTACTTCTACGCCCCGACCGTGGTCTCCGGCCTCCGGCAGGACGACGAAATCATCCAGAACGAGGTCTTCGGCCCGGTCATCACCGTCCAGTCCTTCACGGACGAGGCCCAGGCCGTGCGGTACGCCAACGGCGTCGACTACGCGCTGGCCTCCTCGGTGTGGACCAAGGACCACGCGCGGGCGATGCGGATGTCGAAGAACCTCGACTTCGGCTGTGTGTGGATCAACACCCACATGGCCCTCGTCGCCGAGATGCCGCACGGCGGGTTCAAGAAGTCCGGCTATGGCAAAGACCTCTCCGCATACGGCTTCGAGGACTACACCCGGATCAAGCACGTCATGACGTCGCTCTGAGGTCCGGCAACTCGTCGGCCGCCCCGGGCTGTCCCGGGGCGGCCGAGGGGTCCACACCAGCGACCCCGACACCCGGCAACTCCTCGCCCGCCTCATGCCCGGCGCCGGATCGGGCGGTTATCCCGGACACCGGGCGGGCCATGTCCCGCTTCCGTTCGTGTCGGCCGATCGTGGGCGCCGACACCGGCACGTGCTGCCAAGGACGGGAAAAGGCAGCCTCCGCCGGAATCCGCTGACGAACTGCTGCCCCAGCGTCACGGAAAGGGCACCATTGAACGGGGCCAGACGGTGGCGGTCAGCGGCCGGTGACCGCGCCGCGGCGGCGAACCGCTGGTCGAGAGAGTCCCACCGCGCCTTCGGGCTCGCTACCGGCGTCCGGCCACGGCGGGGCGAGCAGCGTGGCCCCCGGCGCGGGCAGCCTCCAGGTCCTCGGCACGCCACTGCAGGATGCAAGCTGTGCAAGGCGGCCTGGTGCGATCGACCGTGCCGGCGTGGCGTGGGGTGTGTGCCCGCGACGGGCCCGGCAACCCAGGCCGGGCCATGGAGGTCGGGTCACCCGGCGCGCTGGGTTGTCTCCCCGGCCTGAGCGGGTACGGCGGGCAGGGAGACGGTGCAGGAGGCGCAGCGTCGGGCCTGGGCGGGTACGGGGCTGAGGCATTCGGGGCAGTCCCGTTTGGGGGCCTGGACGTCTTGGTGCGGGGCGAGGCGTTCGTGGAGCTTGTTGATCGGGAGCACGACCAGGAAGTACAGGGCGCTGGCGAGGAGGAGGAAGCTGATCGCCGCGTTGACGAAGGCGCCGTAGGGGAACTCGGTGGCGCCTACGGTGAAGGTCTTGCGGCTCATGTTGCCGGTGGCGCCGGTGGCCAGCCCGACGAGTGGGGTCAGGAAGGCGCTGACGAAGCCGTTCACCACGGCGGTGAACGCTGCCCCGATGACGATGCCGACGGCCAGGTCGACCACGTTGCCGCGCAGGATGAAGCTGCGGAAACCCTTCACCTTCTCACCCCTAAGAGGCTCTTGACGTCGACGGGCGGCACCGAAAGCGCGGTCAGCCCACCCACTTCACCTCGGATGCCCTGTCACCCCTCACGCATGCCGGCTCCGCCGCGGGGCGCGGTGATGTACTAGGCGGCCTTCTGCGACGCGGCCGCACCGGGATGCAGGTCGTCGAGGGTGAGCTGGTGTGCCGGGGGATCCGGCAGGAGGATCTGGCGGTTGACGTGCAGGTCGGTGCCGACGTGGAGAAGTTCGCCGGGCTCCAAAAGGCGCCAGTCGGGATGGTCGTCCATTCGCTCGCTGGCGACGACGACGGCGGGGTGCTCGGCGAGGGACGCCGAGTGAACGCGCATACGGCCGTGGCTGCCGCTGTGATCGAGATGCCGGCTGCCGTGCTGGCCGCCCGCCGGACGCTCGAGGACGTACAGCTCATGGGTGTCCGGGTAGCGCAGCGCCCACAGCTCCTGGGGTGTGATGAGGATCAGGTTCATGGCGAAGACGGGCAGGTTCGCGGCGATCCAGCGGGCGGCCTGCCGGATGCCCTCGGTGACGTCACCGCCGTTCCGCCGGGTCTCTCGGGTGATCAGGGCGAAGAAGCGCTCGGAGTCCGTGTCGCCGCTGACCAGCGACCGGTCCTCGTCCAGGTGGTCGTCGAGCGCTTCGAGGTCCTCGATCACGCCGTTGTGCGCGAAGAGCCGCCCGTCCTGCTCGAAGGGATGGGTGTTGCGGATGTCGAGGCTGCCGGTAGAGGCGTAGCGCACGTGGGCGATGAAGGTGGCGGACTCGTCCTCGCGGGCCTCCTCGGCGAAGGCGCGGTCGCGGTAGGCGGCGATGGGGGCCTTGTCGACGCACGGGGTGCCGTCGGCGGTGAAGCGGCCGAAGCCGGTGCCATCGGGGTCACGGCGCTCTGCCGGCTGAGGCTGTCGGGGGCGTCCAGCAGCCAGAAAGTGGCATGCGTACGGAGTGGAGCGCTGCTGAGGCCGAAAAGGCGGCACATGGTTTCCTCCGTAACGGCCCGCTTCTCACAGGATGCCGACCGGGTTTCCCCTCGACGATTCGCCATGCGTCCGGTGAACCTCGTCTCGCTCTGGCCCAGCCCCCCCCTCAGCATGGAACAGGGCGGGAGCGTCGGCGAGCGGGCCTGGGGCGGAAGTCCCACGGTCGGCCGGGACTCGTGTGTCTCAGCAAGGGTGATCGGCTGAGCGATGCGGTCTGTGTCGACGAGGCCCTCGGCTGTCCCAGGTGACGCCGCAGCTAACCCTAAAGTTGAGGGTGAGGGTAGGCGCTCGGGCGGCCCGGCGATGTCGGCGCAGGACCCGGCCATGACGGCGCAGGAGAAGTCCAAGGTGGCCGTCCGGGGCGAGTGGGGCGCGCATCGGGGGCGTGTGAGGCGTCCGGCACCGGGCGGGCCACCGCGCCGCGTACGGGAGTTGCGAGGTCAGCCGGTGTGGCCAGGATGTCCCTGGGTCAACTGCTTGTTCCAGGCCGGGGCGAAGACGGGAACCCGAGTTCGGCCAGGCGAAGACGGGCAGCCTTGACGTTCACGCCCGTGGCGCCGGTGGCCGTCTCGACCAGCTCGACCACGTAGTACAGGTGAGTGCCGATCAGGGCGTACCTGCTCCGGTTCGGGCACGGGGCGGTCCCTGGACGTCGACCACCTCGCCGAGAATGGAATGGTGGCAGGTGACGAGAGCGAGATCGCGCTGAGTACGCAAGACCTTCGTGAGGTCACCGCGTTCGCCGCGGCGTGCGCGGAAGTGATGCTCGAGGTTTTCGAGGCCGATCAGCCGGACGATTCGCGGCCGCGAGACGCTGTCGGTGCCGCGTGGGACTTCGCCCGGGGTGGTGAGCGAGGGAAGTCCCTGCGCGACACGGCGTGGGCGGCCCTCAGAGCAGCCAAGAGTGCGGACACCGCGGCTGCGCGCGAGGCGGCCTGGGCAGCGATGTCCGCGGCAGGCGCCGCCTACTTGCATCCGCTGGCCAAGGCCACCCAGGTCAAGCACATTCTCGGAGCAGGCGCTCACGCGGCCAGGGCAGTGGAACTCGTCGCCGGCCACGATCCGCGCATCGGCGCCGACCACGCCGAGAGAGCGGTGCGGCGCGCGACTCCGGTCGTCGTGGAAGTACTCAGGCGCTTCCCACCAGCGCCCGACGGCGGTGGCCGGGTTGGAGAATTGATGCGCGTGATGGACGCCGCCCTTCGGCCGTACACCCCCGCCGAATGACTTGCACCGCCCCCGCCACTCCCGACAGATGTGCCGAGCAGGACGCCGGCCACGGGGTTGAGCAGTCCGATGGTCCGGCGGTCCCCGCCGACAGGCGGCGAAGACCGGCGCGATGGGTTCACCGTCAAAGCGTTCGTACCGACCGGGCTGAAGCCGGACCCGGCTGTGGCCACCGGGGCTGCCGGTGGGTGTCGCCACGATCGAGAAGCGTTTCGAAGGCGAGGTCACCGGTCGCGCGGCGACCCTGTTCACCGCCGCCTTCGACCATACGACCGGCGTGGGCACCTATGTGGCCATGGAATCGTTCGAAGGCTCGCTGTGCGGCCGGGCCGGCGCCTTCAACTTCGTGCACTCGGCGACGACGTCCCGCAGCGATCGCACAGCGGAGTTCTTCACCATCGTGCCCACGAGCGGCACGGGAGAGCTGGCCGGGATCTCCGGTGCCGGAGGGCCGGCCGTCGACGCTGACGGAACGCACCGGATCTGGTTCGACTACGCGCTGGAAGCGGGTCGATGACGGGCGGGCCGGCGGCCCGAAGAGGCGACCGGCTGCCGGCAGCGCACGGCTGAGAGCCGTGCTTCGGAAGATCTCCCGCAGGACGGCTCGCCGGCCGGGGAGGCACGCGTAGCGGCCGACAGCGGCACGCGCCCACCCCGGCCGACGACCGGCGTCCTCACGAAGTTCCGGTCAGCTTCCGCCCGGCTCCCCATCGCTGCGCACGATCTCCTTCACCTTGGCCAGCGCGAACCCCCAGCCCTGCTCGACGGTCGGCTTGGCCGGAACGGCGATCTCGTCCGGATTGGTGAGGACGTCGAGCAGCACCGGGCCCGGGCTGCGGAAGGCGCGTCGCACGGCGCTCTCCACGTCGGCGGGATCCGTCACGCGGATGCCGGTGATGCCCATGGCCTCGGCGACGGCGGCGAAGTCGGGGTTGTCGAGCACCGTGCCGAACTCGGGCAGACCGGCCTGCTCCTGTTCGAGTTTCACCATGCCCAGCCGGCGGTTGTCGAAGACGACGAGTTTGACGGGGAGCCGGTACGTCTTCAGGGTCATGAGATCGCCGAGGAGCATGCTCAGTCCGCCGTCGCCGCAGAAGGCGACGACCTGTCGCTCACGGTCCAGGCACTGGGCACCCAGTGCCTGAGGCATGGCGTTGGCCATCGAGCCCAGGTTGTACGAGCCGATGAGGCGTCGCTCGCCCCGCATCTCGACGAAGCGCGAAAGCCACACCGTGGCCATGCCCGTGTCCGAGGTGAAGACGGCGTCGTCCGCCGCCACCCGGTCGACGGCCGCGGCCAGGGCCTCCGGCCGGATGTCGTGAGCGCGGTTGTCCAGCGCGGAGCGGATACGGCCCACGACACCCTTGTCGTGCGAGGGGTCGGCCAGCCGGGCCTGACCGGTGCGCCACTGGTCGAAGCGTTCACGCGCCTTCTCCAGGTGCGAGCGGTCGCGTGCGCCGTCGGACCCGGCGGGCGCGGCGGTGAGACGGTCCAGAAGGTCGCGTACGGTGGCGCCGGTGTCCCCCACCAGCCCGACGTCGACCGGTACGCGGCGTCCGATGTGGGTCGCCTCGGTGTCCACCTGGATCACGTTCCGGCCCTCGGGATACCAGTCCCGGTAAGGGAAGTCCGTGCCGAGCAGCAGGAGGGTGTCCGCCTCCTGAAGGGCCTCCGCCGCCGCGGGGTTGCCGATCAGGCCCGTCTGGCCCACCTGGAAGGGATTGCCGTCTCCCTCGAAACCGGCCTTGGCCTTCAGGGTGAGCACCATGGGTGCGGCCAGACGGTCGGCGAGGGTGAGAACGTCCTGCCGGGCGGCCCGGGCTCCCTCGCCGACGAGCAGGGTGACGCGCTCGGAGCGGTCGAGGAGTTCGGCGGCGCGGTGGACGGCGGACTCGTCCGGCCGGCTCACCGGAGCGTTCAGGGAGAACCGGGACGGCCGGTCGGCGGTCAGCTCCCGCTCGCCCAGGTCGCCCGGCACGGTGAGGACGGCGACGCCCTTGCGGCCCAGCGCGTGGCGCACCGCGGTCTCCAGCATCTGCGGCAGCTGGTCGGGCGAGGTGACCGTCGCCCGGAAGACGGCCACGTCGCTGAAGAGGGCGTCGTTGTCGACCTCCTGGAAGTAGTCGCTGCCGAGTTCGGCGAGCGGTACCTGGCCGGCGATGGCCAGGACCGGGGCGTGGCTCTTGGCCGCGTCGTACAGCCCGTTGAGGAGGTGGACGGAGCCGGGGCCGACGGTGCCCATGCACACGCCGAGGGTCTGGGTGAGCTGCGACTGGGCGCTGGCGGCGAAGGCGGCCGCCTCCTCGTGCCGGCACCCCACCCACTCCAGGCCGTCGGTGGTGCGGATGGCGTCCGTCAGCGGGTTGAGGGCGTCGCCGACGACGCCGAACACCTGGCGCACGCCGAGTTCGCTCAGCGCGTCCACGATCACTTGGGCAACGGTACGGGGCACGTGAGTCTCCTCCTGGTCACACGGTGAAACGATCGGGGTCGGCGGCGTTCCAGTCGGCCGCCCAGGAAGCCGGCGGCTCGGCGAGCAACTGCCCTGGCCCGAGCCACTCGTACAGCTCCGCGTAGGAGCGTTCGGTGAGGGGGTCGACGCGTCGGCGGAGCATGTGCGGGCGCAGCTCCGCGGGGTCGGTGACGCCCATGGACGCCATGATCTGCAGTGCGCCGGCCACGGTCGCCTCCTGGAAGCGCTGGACGCGCGGCGCCTTGTCACGGACGTCGAGGGCACGGGCCCGGCGCGGGTCCTGGGTCGTGACGCCGGTGGGGCAGGTGTTGGTGTGGCACCTCTGCGCCTGGATGCAGCCGACGGCGAACATCATGGCCCGCGCGGCGTTGCCGTAGTCGGCGCCCTGCACCATGCGCTTGACGAGGTCGGTACCCGTGGCGATCTTGCCGCTCGCGCCGATCCTGATCCGGTCGCGCAGCCCCGCCCCCACAAGGGCGTTGTGCACCGTGAGCAGGCCCTCGGTCAGCGGGGTGCCCACATGGTCGGCGAACTCCAGCGGCGCCGCGCCGGTCCCGCCCTCGGCGCCGTCCACGACGATGAAGTCGGGTGCCGTGCCCTCCTCCAGCATGGCCTTGCAGACGGCCAGGAACTGCCGGCGCGAGCCCACGCACAGTTTGAACCCGGCGGGCTTGCCACCGGACAGCTCACGCATGCGGGCGATGAAGCGCACGAGTTCACGCGGGGTGGAGAACACCCGGTGGTAAGGCGGAGAGATGACCGTTCGTCCCTCGGGAACGTCCCGGACCCGGGCGATCTCGGGATTCACCTTGGCTCCGGGCAGCACACCGCCGATGCCGGGCTTGGCACCCTGCGACAGTTTCAGGGACACACATCTGACGTGGTCGTGCGCGGCCTTGTCGGCGAACTCGGCGGCGTCGAAGTCGCCGTCGCGGGTTCGACAGCCGAAGTACCCGGTGCCGATCTCCCACACGAGGTCGCCGCCCGGACGCAGGTGGTACTCGGACAGTCCGCCCTCGCCGGTGTCCTGGGCGAACCCGCCCGCCGCGGCACCGCCGTTGAGAGCCAGGACCGCGTTGGCCGACAGCGAGCCGAAGCTCATCGCCGATACGTTCAGCAGGGCCATGTCGTACGGCCGGGCGCAGTCCGGCCCGCCGATCCGTACGCGGGGCGGGGACTTCGGCACCGGGCAAGGCGCCATCGACGGAACCAGGAACTCGTAACCGGGCTGGTACACGTCCCGTTCGGTGCCGTACGGCTCCTCCGCGTCGGTGCCCTTGGCACGCTCGTAGACGAGGCTGCGCACGTCCCGGTCGAACGGCCGCCCGTCGAAGTTCCGCTCGATGAAGTACTGCTGCAGCTCCGGGCGAATGCGCTCCATGAGAAAGCGGGCATGGCCGAGGACGGGATAGTTGCGCAACACCGAATGCCGGCGTTGCAGCACATCCGACGTGGCCAGCCCGCCCAGCAGGATCAGGGGCACGGCGGCGAACAGCCACCAGGGGGAGATCCAGGCCGCTGCCAGGGACGCGAGCACACCCGCGACGAGGGTCAGGACGACGATTGCGATGCGTATCACCACTTGCTCATTGCCGGGTGATCGCTCTCCAGTCCTGCGGCCGCGTCAAGAACCCGCCAAGCACGGCGAGCGGGCGTGCCGCGGGTGACCAGCGGAAGCAGGATGCTGGGCATGGCCGGGTCCGGCTGGGACGATGTCCCGGTGAACCACTTCTCCTGCTCGGCCGACGATCCTGGTCACGACCGGCAGCATCCCCCGGGGCCGGGGCGGGCCGAGCCCGGCCGGTGGCCGAAGCTGGAGGCCGCACTCGCTGTGGTCAATCGCGATCTGACGGCGACCCTGCCGGGACAGGACGCGCTGATACTGATGGCCGAACCGCCTTGGCAGCCCATGTCGCCCGGCGGAACCGACAGGGGTCAGGTCTACGTGGCGATGCCCGACGGCCGTTGGCACGGCAACGCGGTGAACCCGTGCGACGTGGAGGAGGGCGACCCGCCGGAGCCGGACGATGCGGCGACGATCCTGGCCGTGGTCGCGGAGGCGGCGCAGTCGACCATCATGGAGTTGCTCTGGCAGGTCTGGCCGATCTGCCCGGAACACAAGATCGGAACGCATGCTCGTGCCGCGGGGGCCGCTGAGGGCTGGTCGCGGGGTGAAGGGGACGCGGCCGGTCCCCCGGTGTGGTGGTGCCGAGGCACCAGGGACAGCGATGGCCACGACGTCTCCCCTGTGGGTGAGTTGGCGGGCACCCTGCCAGGAAAGCAGCGTCGCGCACTGCGGCGCAGGGAGCGTGCGGGAGACGGCCTGCGACAGCCGCGGGGCCGGACGAGTGAGCGCTGACCGGCCCGGTCCTGTCGCCAGTCGCGGGCGGTCGCGGAGTCGGGGGTCATCAATGCGGAGGCTGAGGGTATGCGTCAGTGGCCCCAGTCGTTCGTACGAAAGTGATGCCCTGCCATGGCCGAGACACGGGACGTCGTCGAGCTCATCCTTCAGGACCACCGGCGCATGGAGGACCTGTTCCGACTGATGCGAAGCGTCGAAGCCGACCGCGCCGCCGCACTCCATGAGTTCGCGGAGCTGCTGATCGCCCACGCGCTGGCCGAGGAGGCCAAGGTCTATCCGGCCCTGAAGAGGTACAAGAACATCGACGACGAGGAACTCGAGCACGGCGAGCACGAGCACGACGAAGGCAACAAGGCCCTCCTGGACCTCCTGGAGGTGGAGGAGGTCGGCTCCGAGGAGTGGGACTCCAAGCTGGAGGGGCTGGTGGAGGCCATCACTCACCACGCCGACGAGGAGGAGCGCACCATCCTCAACGGCGCGCGCGAGAACGTGGCGATGGAGCGGCGGGAGGAGCTGGGGGTGGCCTTCCTGGAGGAGCGCGAGCGTCAGCTGAAGGCGGATTGCGGCTCGGTCGACAACGTCAGGCGCGTCGTCAACTCCTGACCGTGTCCCAGCGCGGGGGTCCTGGCCCGGTGGCAGGCCCCCGGCGCGGGGGCCGCTGTCGAAGAGGCCGCCATCTGCGGGAGGGCGGTCCGTAAGTCGCGGTCCGTAGGTCGCGAGTGACCGCAACCCGTGTTCTTACCAGGTGGGAATGAATCCTCCGTCGATGACCATGTCGCTGCCGGTGATGTTGCGCGCCTGGTCACCGGCGAGAAACAGAACGAGGTCGGCGACTTCCGCCGGTGTGGAGAAGCGGCCGGTGGCAGTGGAGCCGGCCGCTTGGGCGATCACGTCGGCCGGGGTGATGCCGGCGGCTGCGGAGACTGTGGCCGCGACGCCGTCCTGGGCCAGCCACAGGTCGGTCTGCACCGGTCCGGGGCTGACGGTGTTGACGCGGATGCCCTTGGGCCCGACTTCCTTCGACAGCGCCTTGGAGAAGGCGACGACGGCGGCCTTGCCGGCGCTGTAGTCGATCACCAGAGGGTCGGGCAGGGTGGCGTTGACGGAGGCGACCGTGATGATCGAGCCTTGGCCGGCCTGGAGCATGAGCGGCAAGACCGCTCGGGTGACCCGTACGGCGCTGAGCAGGTTCAGATTCAGGATGTGCTGCCAGTCGGCGTCGGTCACCGACAGGAAGCCGCTGGTCCGCGCGGGCGCGGCGCCGACGTTGTTGACCAGGACGTCGACGCGTCCCTCGGCCTCGTGGACGAGCCGCTCCGCGTCCTGAGGATCGCTGAGGTCGACGGAGACCCAGGTGACCGCGCCGTCCTCGACAAGTGCCTCCAGCTCGGGCGTGGAGGTCCGGGAACCGGCGATGACCGTCGCCCCGGCCCGCGCCAGGGCCTCGACGATGGCCAGTCCGATACCTTTGCTGGCACCGCTCACCACGGCAGTGCGGCCGTGTAGTGGGCTGTTCATTGGCGCTCCTGGTTCTCACGCTGCCGATACGCACCGATGTTCGCTACCGCGTCCGGCGGTTTCACTGCTTCCAGCTTCCGCCGACCACCACGAACCGCGCATCAGCCGATCGCCTGCGGACTCCGCGGGTCAGGCCGCTCAAGCGGGTGCACGCCGGGTCCCCGCTCATCTGGACCGGATTCGGCCATATTGGTGAGGGCGCCACACAGGGTGACTCCCCCGGCATCGTGAAGTGCGGGCCGCCTTGCCCCCCCCAGGGGAATGGACCGCGGCGCCGAGTTGGCGCCCCAGCTCCACCAGCGAGCGGCCGCCACGGATGGCCAGGGGGGCGGCGGTGTGCCGATGCTGGCCCGCGAGATCCGGCACCTGGAGGCGGCGGTCGTGAACCTGGAGTCCTACGGCGGACACGAGACCGTGCTCTGCGAGGGCTACGCCCTGCTCGAGCGGTGCGAAGCCCTCAAGGAGGGCGCCGGGGCAGCGCGCGTGCACGAAGGAGTGATCACCCTCGGCTCGCACACCGCCCCCCGGCGGCCACTCCTTGATCGCTCATCACCGGTGTGCCGCCGCTCCGGCCCGGGCAACCCGGCAAGAACAATCACCCGATTAGCACATTAGCGGGCTTGTCGATCAATCGTGATCGTTCTTGAGCAGGCTTCTCCCACGGCGGGCCGGTGCGCATACGGTGCGTTCACGGGCGGGCCTGGAAACGGAGCCGGCCGCAGCCGATATCCAAGGGGAGGGCGCCGATGGCGACTGTGGAAGTGGCGTTGAAGGAAATGGTGACCGGGATCGAGGGGGCGCTGGGGGCGGCTGTCGTCGACTACACCAGCGGCATGGCCCTTGGCACGCTGGGCGGGGGCAAGGACCTGGACCTGACGGTCGCCGCCGCCGGGAACACTGACGTGATCCGTGCCAAGGTGCGCACCATGGAGCTCCTGGGACTCCAGAGCCAGATCGAGGACATCCTGATCACGCTGGGAGGGCAGTACCACCTCATCCGGCTGGTGACCGGCCGGGACGGGAACGGCCTGTTCCTCTACCTCGTGATCGACGGGGCCCGCTCGAACCTGGCCATGGCACGCCATCAGCTCAAGCGGATCGAAGAGCAACTCGAGGTGTAGGGCCTGCTCGAAACCGGGCTGACGCATGCCCATGAATTGAAGAATTCTTCAAGCCATCACATGGAGAGGACGACAATTCATGAACGGCAGCCGCCCGTACCGAGAAGGATGAAGAGGCAGGACTCATGGCGCGGCCGCGTCCCCGGTGGCACCGCCGCGCCATGAGAGGCCCCTAGGACAGGCGGGAAGAACGCTATGCAGGTTCCTCTTTACCAAGCCAAAGCAGAGTTCTTCCGCATGCTCGGGCACCCCACGCGCATCAGGGTCCTGGAACTGCTGCAGCACGGCCCGGTCCCCGTGAGGGACTTGCTCGCGGACATCGAGATCGAGCCCTCCAGCCTCTCCCAGCAGTTGGCCATCCTGCGCCGCTCCGGCATCGTGGTGTCCACGCGGGAGGGCTCCACCGTCACCTACGCGCTCGCCGGTGGCGATGTGGCCGAACTCCTGCGTGCGGCGCGCCGTATCCTCACCGAGCTGCTGGCCGGGCGGAACCAGCTCCTGGCCGAACTGCGGCAGACCGACACCTCCCCGCCAGGGGCGGCGACAGCGACCGAAGACTCGGTCACCGCGGGCACCCTCGGAGGTTCAGCGCGTCGATGAGTGCCTTGGTGACGTCCTCGGTGGAGGCGCTACCGCCGACGTCGCGGGTGAGGACGCCCGCGGCCGTGGCCGCCTCGATCGCCTTGTGGAGGCAGGCCGCCTGGTCGGACAGGCCGAAGTGCTCCAGCATCAGGGCCGCGCTGCCGACCGCGCCGATCGGGTTGGCCAGGCCCTGACCCGCGATGTTCGGGGCGGAGCCGTGGACCGGCTCGAACATGCTGGGGAAGCGGCGCTCGGGATTGAGGTTGGCGCTGGCGGCCAGGCCCAAGCTGCCGGCGAGCGCGCTGCCGAGGTCGGAGAGGATGTCGGCGTTGAGGTTGGAGGCGACGACGACCGAGAGGTCCTCGGGCTTCAGGACGAACTTCGCGGACATGGCGTCGACCAGGACGCTTTCGGTCCGCCCGTCCGGGTAGTCGGCGGCGACCCGCTTGAAGACGTCGTCCCACAGCACCATGCCGTACTGCTGGGCGTTGCTCTTGGTGACGGAGGAGACCTTCTTGTGTGCCCTGGTACGGGCCAGGTCGAAGGCGAAACGCATGATGCGTTCGCAGCCCACCTCCGTGAACAGGGCTCTCTGGGCGGCGACTTCACCACCCGGCCCTCGACCGCCGAGGTTGCGGCCGCCGAGGCCCGCGTACTCGCCCTCGCTGTTCTCCCGGACGACGACAGCCGGCCCGGTCGGCGGTCGTGGTGCAGCCGGGGTTGGCCGCCTTGTCGTTCTCCCTCGCCGGGTCCTCCCGGTAGAGGTAGTCGCCGACGTGCACCACGAGGTCGGGCCGCGTGCGGCCGGCGGCGGCCGCGATCCGCGGGAAGGGCCAGCCGGCCTGGTGGTTCGCGCAGTTCTGCACGGGACCCGTCGCGGGGACCTCGCACCCGGTGTCGCCGATACCGGGGCCGCTCCTCGCATGCTCATCGATGCCGCCGTGCCGTGCAGCGCCGACGAGGCGAACGGCTGACGGCTGACGGAGGTGCCGGCGCGGACCTCGTTCGACCGCCGTCACGCCAACCCCTGGCACGGGCAACCCAGTTCAGCGCGGGGCGACATGAGGGCCGACGCCGAGGGGTGCCCCGCCCCGGTTACGACGCCGGGCCGGTCGAGTGGCCGCGTCCCGGGGCCCACGCGGCGGCGGGAGGAACGTGCGAGCCGAAGGCATGCGCCGCGGCCTGCGGTATCGCCCGTGCCAGGTCGTGGTGTATGCGGTCGGCCTCTCCGCGGACCTCGGCTGGGACGTCGCCGCGCTCGGCGACGAGGCGGCTGTAGATGGGGGTGTCCTGGAACAAAGCGGGGTCTGCTCTCTTCATCTCGGTGGGTGGGCGGCGGATTCGCGCTCACAGCCGTCGGGCCTGGCCCAACTGGTTTATCACGTCCGTGAACTGCTGCCGCGCGGCCGACCGGTGGGAGGGACGACCGGCCTGCCGTCCGCGCGGCGCCCACGCGCTTCGTCGATCGCGGGTTCGTTCACCTGCCGCACACTCGTGACCACCGGCGTGCACGCTTCTCCCCCGGGTTCTCCCGATGCCGGGGCGCTTCGTCGGCCGGGGAGGTTCGATCAGTGACGGAGAGCGACCCGACGCCACCTGCGGTTACCCCATTGCGAAAAACTCGCGGGCAGGCTTGAATCTCCGCAATTCGTCCACATTAGGATTGTTTCGACGGAAGTAGATCGCTGGCGGTCCACGACCAATCGCATACAGCCCAGCGAGTAGCCGAGCGGTGAGCGGAGGCGACAGTCGGCCGTGGTGAACACCAGAAGCAGCGATGCGAACGGCATCGACTCGTCCATGCCCCGCGCGCACCGTCCGCCGCAGCAGGCGCAGGGACAGCGCACGCGGGCCGTGCGCTCCCTGGAGAGGCATCGCACCCGGATGGGGCTGCTCGACGCCGTGGACGAGGACCGACGCGATGCCGAGGTGCTGCTGACCGCGCTCCAGCAGGCGGTGGCCGAGGTGCACGGTCTGGGCGGCATGGTGCATCTCCCGGGCGGCGGCATGAGCGGCATCCTCTACCTCGTCGCCAACAGTGGCCTGCCGGAGTCGATGACCCGGCCCTGGCTGATCATCCCGGCACGGGGCGCGGCGCCGCCCAGCAGGGCCGCCCGTGAGAACACCACGATCCGGCAGGCCGACCTGGCCCCGCCCGACCCGGTGCCGGGCCGGGACCCCGCCGCCCTGTGGCCTTCCCGGGTCCCCGCCGGCATCGCCCATCTCGCCGTTCCCATTCCGGGCGGCAATCGGCGACGCGGCGCGCTCTCGGTCCTCTTCGCCGTGGGCGACGAGCCCGGCGCGGCGGAATGCGCGTTCCTCGACGAGGTGGCTGCCTGGATGTCCGCGAGGCTCAGGGCGTCCGGCATCCTCAATCCGTCCCCCGGCCTGCTGCGGGCCCTGGAGGACGGGCCCGTGTCGGCGGAACAGTCTCCATGGGACGCGGAAGGGGCGCCCTGCGTCACGTACACGTGGGACCTGCGTACCGGCGGGCTGGCTTCCGACCGACCGATCGAGGAGGTGCTGCCCGGCATCGATCCCGAGGTGGCGGTCGGTGGCATAGAGGCGTGGGCGGCGCTGATCCACCCGGACGACCTGCCGGGGGCGGTGACCGGCTTCGACATGGGCATCCAGCTCCGCGGCGGCTTCCAGGACGAGTACCGGATCCGGCGCCAGGACGGCACCTACCTCTGGATCGAGGCTCGTGCCCGGACGGTCACCGACGAGGCGGGGACCCCGGTGAAAGTGATCGGCACCCTCCGGGACAGCAGCGAGACGCACACCGCCGCCGCGTCGGTGGGACGGGCGCTGCGGCACATGCGCGACGGCTTCGTCTCGCTGGACACCGACTGGCGCGTCGGCTTTCTCAATCAGGCCGCCGAGCGGCTCTTCGGCGCCGCCGGAGAGGTGGCCGGAGCGTTGCTCTGGGACATCCCCGCGCTGCATGCCGTGCCGGGACTGGAAGAACGGTGCCGGGCGACGGTGGCCGAGGGCGAACCGACCGGGTTCGACGTGCCGGGGCCGGACGGGACGTCCTGGTACCACCTGCGGCTGGTGCCGGTGCCGGAAGGTGTCACGCTCTACATCACCGACACCACCGAGCGGCATCAGCGCGACGTCGAGCGGGCCGACGCGGAACGGGCGGCCGCGGAACGGGCGGCCCTGGTGCAGCGGGTCACGCGGGAGCTGGCCGAGGCCGCCACGGCCCAGGACGTGATGGCGGCAGTGGCCGAAGGTGTGATGACCCCTCTCGGGGCCAGCGGGCTCATCATGCTCGGCGTGGTCGGCGACCGGCTCACCGTGGTCGGCTCCCGCGGATATTCCGAGCGCTTCACCCGCCTGCTGGACGGCAGGTGGACAGCGGGGGACACGACGAACCCGGTGGGGTACGCCCTGCACACCCGCGCTCCACTGTGCATCTCCTCCGCCGAGGAGATGCTGAAGGACTACCCGGCGACCAGGAAGCTGGTCCGGGAAGGAGGCAAAGAGACGTGGGCCTTCCTGCCGCTGGCCGTGTCGGGGCGCGATATCGGCGCGGCGGTGATCTCCTTCGGCCGGCCGCGGGCTCTGGACGACGACGAGAAGACGCTGCTGACGGCGCTCAGCGGGCTGGTCGCGCAGGCACTGGAACGTGCCGGGCTCTACGACGAGGCGACGACCCGGGCCCGTACCCTGCAGCGCAGCCTGCTGCCGCAGGCGCTGCCCGAGCTGCCCGAGGTGACGACGGCGGCGCGCTACCAGCCTGCCAAACAGGGGGCCGACGTCGGCGGCGACTGGTATGACGTGATCCCACTTTCCGCGGCCCGGGTGGCGCTGGTGATCGGCGACGTCATGGGCCACGGTATGGCCGAGGCCGCCACGATGGGCGGGCTCCGCACGGCCGTGCGGACCCTCTCGGAGCTGGAGCTGCCGCCCGACGAGATCCTCGGTCACCTCAACGACATCGTCGGCGACCTGGGTACCGATGCCTTCGCGACCTGCCTGTACGGCATCTACGACCCGGTGACCCGGCGTCTGTCGTACGCCAGCGCCGGTCATCCGCCGCCGGCGGTGGCCCACCCCGATGGCACCGTGACCTTCCTCCCCGTGGCCCCGGACCCGCCGCTGGGGGTGGCCGCTCCCCCGTTCGAGGCCCTGGAGACCCTGCTGCCCGCCGACAGCCTGCTCGCCCTCTACAGCGACGGCCTGGTCGAGAGCAAGGAGAGGGACGTCGTCTTCGGCATGCGCCACCTCGCGGAGCTCCTCTCGCAGTCCATGCACACCAGGTCGGTCTCGCTCGCGGACGCGCCCGATCTGGATGCCCTCTGCGCCACGCTGACCTCTGCCCTTCTCCCCGCCCAGAGCGCGCTGTGCGATGACGCCGCCTTGCTGCTGGCCCGCACCCACCCGCTGACCCCGGAGAACGTCAGCGAGTGGCCGTTGCCGGAGGACCCGATGGCCGCCGGCCAGGCCCGTGAACTGGTCCGCGCACAGCTCACGGACTGGGGTCTGGCCGATGAGGACCTCGTCATGACCACCGAACTCCTGGTCAGCGAGCTGGTCGGGAACGTCGTCCGGCACGCCTGCGGCCCCATCCGGCTGCGCATGCTCCGCAGCCGCACGCTGACCTGCGAGGTCTCCGACGCCAGCCCGACGACACCGCACATCCGCCACGCCTCCGCCACCGACGAGGGCGGGCGCGGCCTGCAGCTCATCTCCGCGCTCTGTCAGCGCTGGGGCACCCGCCACACCCGGACCGGCAAGTCCATCTGGACCGAACAGCCGCTCCCCACGGGTTCAAGCTGATCCGGAGACTCCGGGACGCGGCGCTCCGGCGCTCCGGCGCTCGGTTTCGGTTACCTGGATGTCTCGAGGCAGTTGAGCAGGCGGTGTTCGTCCGGGGTGAACCGGGGGCCGTCGAGTCGCGGACGCCGCGGGCCGACGAGAGCCGTCAGGAGCACGCTCGGTCTGACGAGGGAAGCGGGCGGTGCCTTCGAACGGAACTCCTCCTGACAGCAGCAGGGCGCGGAGGATGCGGCGGCAAGGGGTGTCGTCCATACTCTCTCGGAGTCGGGAGGCAGAGGTACGCGCGGAAGGGTCGGTCTTCGTGGCTGAGCGTGCCGTGGTGAGACGGATCAGCGCCGTCGTCGTGTCCCTGATCGTGCTCATGACCGCGGCGGGGCCGGTGAGGGCGTGGCCGCAGCCGGGCACGGCCCTTTCCGTGGGGGTGTCCCGGTCGTCCCCACCGGTCGACTACGCCCCCGTCACCGGAACGGTCAGGGGCAGGGTGGGCGACACCGTCGTGGTCCGCCTCGGTGTGGCGAACCTGGGCCCCGGTTCCACGGACGGCGGAGCCCTCGGCTCCTTCGCCGTGGTGCCGCCACCCGGGACCACGATCACGTCCATTCCCTGGGAAGGGGACGACGACGATCGCAGGTACTCCTGCCGGCCACCGGAGGACAAGGACAACTACTTCTTCCTGTGCGACCTGTCGGAGCTGCCCGTCCCGGAGCCCGGTTCCTCCAGCACCATCGGTTTCCACATCCGCATCGACAAGCGGATCCCCGGCGCCAAGGGCTCCGTCACCGTGTACGGCCCGAACGACCCCGTGCCCGGCAACAACCGTGACGCGATCCCCGTCGAGGCGGCACCCGCACCGCTCTGGCGGTGGCAGCACCCGCTCTGGCGGTGGCAGCACTGGGTGCCGGCGGCAGGGGGAATGGCCCTTGTGACCACGGCGGGCGGTTTGTTCGTCAGGAGGCGGCGGCAGGGCAGCCCTGGGGAGCACAGGGTCTGAGGGCCGACGAGGCCGGCGACCGGACGGCCGCGCCAGGTGTCCGTGATGCCCGCGCCCAGGAACGGGGACGGCGTCCCCACGTGGGAAAACCCTTGGTCAGCGCCGGTGTGCCTGTGGTAGACCAGAGGCTCCGCCGCGACCGTCCCGGAGTTCTTCATGCGCCGCCTCGCCGTCTTCCTCGCCTCGTCCGACGGACACGACCCGGCACACGCCGAACTGGCCGCCGGCGTCGGCACGGAGCTGGCCCGGCGCGGGATCGGTCTCGTCTACGGCGGTGGCCGGCGCGGGCTGATGGGCGTGCTGGCGGACAGCGTGCTGCAGGCGGGTGGCGAGGTCATCGGCGTCATGCCCCGCAGCATGGTCGAGCGGGAGTGGGCGCACGAGAAGGTGACGGAGCTCCTCCTGTGTGACTCGATGCACGAGCGCAAGGCGATCATGGCCGAGCATGCCGACGCCTTCATCGCCCTGCCCGGCGGGCTCGGCACCCTGGAGGAGATATTCGAGGTGTGGTCGTGGCGCCAGCTCGGCTTCCACACCAAGCCGGTCGGTTTCCTCGACGCCGGAGGCTTCTGGACGCCGCTCCTCGGCGCCCTGCGCGGCATCGCCGACTCCGGTTTCCTCCCCGCGTCCACACTCGACGACCTCGCCATCGCTCCCGACCTGTCCGGTCTGCTGGATGTGCTGGAGGAGCGGCTGCGCGGGGCCCCGCGGCCCGCGCGCGGAAAGCAGGAACGCCGTTCGGTCCGCGAGGCAGGAGACTGACCGGCCCGGGCAACACCACGACAGAGAGCCTCGAAGGAGCCCGCTTGAACGTCACCGCCTTCACCGTGTCCCTCACCGTTGCCGACGTGGACGCCTCCCGTGAATTCCTGTGCACCCATCTCGGTTACCGGCAGGCGATGGCCGCCGACGGTTTCGCGTCCTTGTCCCGCGACGACGCGGCCGCCGACATCGTGTTGCTCCGCCAGGGCATCGAAGTACTGCCGGCCGAACAGCGCGACCGCCATGCCACCGGCCTGATCCTCGCTCTCACCGTCACCGGCATCGAGGCCCAGGAACGGCGCCTGCGAAACGCCGGCGTGCCCATCACCATGCCGCTGCGCGAAGAGCCCTGGGGTGAGCGGCTGTTCCAAGTGACCGACCCCAACGGCATCGTCATCCAGCTCGTCGAGTGGGCCACACCCCATGCCGGAGATCCCGTCACGTAGCCGGACGTCCGCCCGCACCACGGCGGGCGCCGGCGCGCGGATCGAGTAAGGGCGGAGGCAATCCCCGCGAGCGCCGGTCCCGTACCTATTTCACCGGAGGCAATCCCTCACCGGGGAGTGACTCCGGTCCGAGCCCGACCGGAGGGCTTAGGGCCGGAGTGCACGTACCCATCCCTGTGCGTGTGCTGAACGGCTTTCCCCATCCCGCGTGTACGAATGCTTCGGGACCGGTCTGCGCGATAGGTCAAGCATCCTCGGCCAGCTGTCCGCGGAGGCCGAAGCCGTGCTTCGACTCACGGCCGCCGGTGCCCGTCTGGAGTCGCCATGAACTCCGTCTCCACCACCGACATCGCTCTGAGAGGGCTGGGAGCGTGCTGTGCGGTCGGCAACGCCGTGCTGCACGTTCTTCTCGTCCCGGATCACCTTGAGGAGAAGTTCTATATCGGGCTGCTGTTCGCCGTCGGCAGTGCCGGCATGCTCTTCGTGGCGGCCGCGCTCGTGGTCGGGAAACGCCCCATGGCCGCATGGCTGACAGGAGTGGCCGTCAGCCTCGGCATGATCATCGGATTTGGTCTGTCGCGCACCGTCGGTCTGCCCGACGGCTATTACGAGCCCGGCTGGGAGCCGCCGTACGGCCCGCTCTCCCTGATCGTCGAGGGCCTGTTCGTTCTCGCGTTCCTCACCTGGCTGGGAACCGGGTCAACGGCGGGCGTCGCCCAGACGCCAGCACACAAGGCGGTCACCGGGCGGACGGCACCCGCGCGCGTGACGGAGAGGAAGTGAGCGCCGAAGCCCTTCCGCCTCGGGACGCAGCCGAAGCCGACCCTGGGCCGCCGGGTGGCCGCCAGGTCACGGCAGCGTCCAGAAGCGGACCGTGACCAAGTAGAAGACGGCGGCCCAGAAGGTCAGCGCGACCGCGACGATGCCGAGGCCCCGCAGGTTGGCCTTTGCCGCGGGTTCGTCCGGTGAGGGCCGCAGCCAGCGGCCGAGCAGGGGGTTCACGTAGTAGGGCATGGTCAGGAAGCTCATGGCGAAGCTCGACAGCAGGTTGCCCACGAGCAGGCCGATCCAGAGCGGCAGGTGGAGCGGGAACAGCGCGAGCGTCAGGAGCACGACGGTCGGGTACAGGCCGACCCAGACGGCGAGGGAGGTCCTGGTCTCGGAGGGCGGCGGTGGTGCCTCCTTGCCGTTGCCCTCGAAGGCGAACCAGCTGCCGAACGAGTTGTCGATCGTGTGGAGTCTGAAGTCCTTGAACTTCTCGCCCCGGCCAGGATCTCCTGCCGCTGCGGCGACGTCAGCCAGGCGTCGAGGTGTTCGGCGGTGTCGTAGCGGTACAGCGTGGTCCACTCCTCCTGGAGGCCCTCGATGGGCCGGAAGAGTTCGGTCCCGCGAAACCCCTCGAACTTGGTTTCCTCCTGGACCATGTGGTGCTGCCATTCGAGGAAGTCCTCGACCTGGTCCGGGTGGACGCGGTGGGTGACCACCACGGTGACCAGCGGATCCAGTGTCTGGGTGCCGCTGCTGACCACCTGCTGGGTCGCCGGGCCGTCGAAGTACTTGGCGCCGACGTCGAGATACGTCTGCCTGGTCGCGCTGTTGATCCAGGCCTGCAGGTGGGCCACCGAGTCGAAGCGGTACACGACGACCCAGTCCGGTTGCAGCGCCGTCGGCGGGGAGATCTCGGCGCCGAGGAAGCCAGGGTAGTAGGCGGCCGCGGCGTTGAGGTTCTCCTGCCAGGACTCGTACTCCTCTTCAACCCCTGGCAGGATCTTCTGGCCGATGATCGCCGTCGCCGCGGCGGCCACGTTCCTCTCGGTGTCCATGGTGGCTCAACCTGCCGACACCGACTGCTCCGCGGGGAGCCGGCCGTAAACGCGTTCCGGAGTCAGCGGCAACGCGCGGTAGCGGACGCCCGTGGCGTCGTGCACCGCGTTCGCGAGCGCGGGGGCCACCGGGTTGACGCAGCACTCCGCCATGCCCTTCGCACGCATGGGGCCCACCGAGTCGGCCGTGCCCACCAGGAGGATTTCGGTGCGGGGGACGTCGGCGTAGGCGGGGATGCGGTAGTTCCGGAGGTTGGGGTTGACGATGACGCCGTTGTCGTCGACGTGATGGTTCTCGGTCAGTGCGAAGCCGATGCCTTGTGCGACACCGCCCTCGATCTGTCCACGGACCTGCGCCGGGTTGATGATCACCCCGGCGTCCGCCGCGTGCACGCTGTACAGGATGCGTATCTCACCCGTCACGCGGTGCACCGCGACCTGGAATCCCTGCGTGTTGGAGGTGACGCTCCGGGGCGAGCCGTACGCCTTGCGTGCCGCGGTGAACCGGATGCCACGCGCCCGGGCCAGCGCGACGAGTTCGGCCAGCGACATCCGCCGGTCGCCCCAGAGGACACCGTCGTCGTCCATGGTGCACATCACGACATGGACGCCCGTGTGTGCCGCGGCGAACTCCAGGATGCGGTCGCGCACGGCGTTGGCCGCCCGGAGGACCGCGTTGCCCGCCACGAAGAGGCCCGCGCTCGCGAAGGCACCGGTGTCGAATCCGGTACGGTCGGTGTCGGACTGCACCAGCCGGATGCGCGAGGGCGTCGTGCCCAGCTGGTTGGCCGCGATCTGGACGTGGGCGGTGGAGGTGCCCTCCCCGAACTCGACGGTTCCGACGGCCAGTTCGTAGAGGAGATCGTCGCCCAGCGTGACCCAGGCCTCGGAGAGGTGGTCTGTCGGGGGTGCGGTTTCGTGCAGCGAACTCGCCACGCCGGTTCCGACGAACCACTCGGGGCCTGGAGGCGGCCGGTCGGCGGTACGGGCCAGGGCTTCGCCCACCAGGTCGACGCACTTGGCGAGTCCGTCCTCGGTGAAGATCACGTCGTCGGGCCCGTCGTCCATGGCGACCAGGGGCTCGCCCGGCCGCACGATGTTGCGCCGGCGCAGCTCCAGCGGATCGAGGCGAGGTGGAGGGCCCGGGCCAGTTCGTCCATCGCCGACTCCACGGCGAACGCCGGCTGCGTCATCCCGTAACCGCGCAGCGCCCCGCTCGGCACGGTGTTGGTGTAGACGGAGTACGCGTCGTACTTCTTGTTGGGGCAGCGGTAGATCATGACGGCGGCTCCGCCCGCGTACGCCGTTTCACCGCCGTGGTTGCCGTAGGCGCCCGTGTTCGACACGTTGCGCACCTGGAAGGCGGTGAGCGTGCCGTCGGCCTTCGCCCCGAGCTTGACCGTGAGGGTCATCGGATGCCGCGGCGAGGCCGTGGTGAACTCCTCCTCACGGGTGTACTCCAGGCAGGTGGGCCGCCCGGTGTCCAGGGTGGCGAGCGCGACCAGGTCCTCCGCGATCACCTCCTGCTTGCCGCCGAACCCGCCGCCGACGCGCTTGCAGAACACCCTGACCTGGTCCGGGCGCAGCGCGAACAGGTACTCCAGTTTGACCTTCGCGATCGACGGTGACTGCGAACTGGTGCGGACGTGCAGCCGGCCGTCCTCCATCCAGGCGATCGACCCGTGGGTCTCCAGATGCGCGTGCTGCACCCGCGGCGAGAAGTACGTGCCTTCGTGGATCACGTCTGCCTCGGCGAAGCCCGCGTCGACGTCGCCGATGTGCCCGTGGAGTTCGAGCAGGATGTTGTGGACCGGGTCGCGGACGAACGGATCGTCGGAGCCGTGCAGTTGGGGCGCGCTGTCGGCCATCGCCGTCTCGGGGTCGAACACCGCCGACAGCACCTCGTACTCGACCGCGAGACGCCGGCAGCCCTCCTCGGCCGCGCCGACCGTGTCGGCCAGGACCGCGGCGACGCGCTGGCCGGCGAAGCGGACCGTGTCGTCGAGGATGTAGGTGTCGTCCGGGTCGACCAGGTGGTCGGTGTGGATGGCCGTGGTGAAGCGTCTGCGGGGCACGTCCTGCCAGGTGTAGACCCGGTGCACGCCGGGGACCGCGAGGGCCGCGCTCTTGTCGATCGAACGGATCCGGGCGTGCGCGTGGGGCGAGTGCAGCACTTTGAGGTGCAGCATGCCGTCGATCCGCGTGTCCATGGTGAACTCGGCGTGCCCGGTCACCACGTCGTGGCCCGCGGGCGCGCCGACGCTCGTCCCGACCGCCTTGCCGGGGGCCGCCCTCTCCACCGCGCCGACACCCTTCACGGCGTCCTCGATCGCCCGGTATCCGGTGCAGCGGCAGAGGTTGCCCTTCAAAGCCCGTGGCAGGTCGGCCTTCTGCTCCTCACTGAAGGTCGCCGACGTCATGATCATCCCGGCAGTGCAGAAACCGCACTGGAATCCCGGGGCGTCCTCGAACTGCCGCTGCATCGGGTGCAAGGCGCCCGGCCGTCCGAGGCCTTCGATCGTGGTCACTTCGCGGCCGTCCGCGCGGAAGGCGGGGGTGATGCAACTGTGCACCGGCGCGCCGTCCAGCCACACCGTGCAGGCGCCGCAGTCTCCGGCGTCGCAGCCCTTCTTGACGCCGAAATGGCCGAGTTCGCGCAGGAAGGTGCGCAGGCACTGGCCGGGGGCCGGTTCCCGGTCGAACTCCCTGCCGTTCACGAGGTAGCTCATGCGAGGTCCCCAGCCGTAAGTTCGCGGCAGATCTCTTCGGCGAAGTGCCGTGCCAGATGCCGACGGTGGTCGGGAGTCCCGTTGGGATCGGCGTACCAGAGGTCGTCGGGCACGGCGTCGATGCTCTGCCGCACGGTCCGGGCATCGGGCAGGGAGTCGAAGGCGATGCGGACCGGCCGCGTGGTGCCGGCGGTGATGGTGAGCAACAGGTCGCTTCCTCCCAGCCGTTGGGTGCCGACGAGGAACACCGTCGAACGACCGAGCCGCGTCAGCGTGAAGCGGCGATGCGCGGTGCGTTTGCGCAGCGCGTGCTCCGGGACGGTGACGCGCCTGAGGATCTCCCCGGGGGCGAGGATGTTGCGGTGGTCGCCCGTGACGAAGTCGAGGGCGTCGACGAAACGCACGGAACCGTCGGGCGCCCACAGCTCGTACCGCGCCTCCAGCGCGACCGTCAGCGTGATCATCGGTCCGGCGGGCAGGGACATGCAGATGTTTCCGCCGACGGTCGCCGTGTTCCAGACCTTGAACGAGGACAGGAACGCCTCACAGCTCTTCCGGAAGAGGATTCCGGCGGTCCAGACCGTCGGCAACGGAAAGGCGTACAGGTCGCGGATGGTGCACGTGGCGCCGATCTCCAGACCCTCGTCCGTCCGGACAAGAGGTTCCCAGGGCAACGCCGTGAGGTCGACCAGCCGTCGCAGGTCCGGCTGCTCCACGGAATAGAGCCATGTCCCGCCCGCGAGCCAGGCGTCGCCCTCATGCCAGTCCAGGCCTGGCCGCTCGGAGGGTCGCCGGACTACTTCGGTGATGGTGTTGAGGTCCATGAGAACCGACCCACAGGAGGACGTGCCTACGGGAGGACGACTGTCCCGTGACGCCTGCCGGCGTTGGTCTCACGCCGACCGGGCAGGCGTGAGCCGCCGTGCCGTACCGGTCGGGCGGCTGAGCGGCGAGAAGCCGGCTGACGCAGACCGTGAACGCGCATACACTTCCGCCACATTTTATCGCAGCGGGCTGATGCGGGCCTGGGGGCGCAGGAGCCGCCCCGGGGTGTCGGCGCGGCTCCCCGTCAGGGCGGTCAGGACAGGGCCAGGACGCAGAACTCGTGGCCCTCCGGGTCGGCCAGGCACGTCCACGGTACGTCGCCCTTGCCGACGTCGAGGTCGGTGGCACCGAGGGCACGCAGCCGGGCCACCTCCGCCGCTTCGTCGTCACCGGGGTACGGCAGCAGGTCGAGATGGACGCGGTCCGGCACGGTCTTCGCGCCGGGCGTGCGGATGAACTCGAGATACGGGCCGGTGCCCCTGGCGGATCGCAACACCGCGTTGTCGCCGGTCACCTCGTGCAAGATCCAGTCCACCGCCTCGCCCCAGAAGCGAGCCATGGACCGTGGATCCGCGCAGTCGACCACCACCGCGGCGATCGGCCCGGTGTCCCGGTAGATCTCGCGGGGCTCCAGCACGCAGAACTCGTTGCCCTCGGGGTCGGCGAGGACCGTCCACGGCACATCGCCCTGACCCACGTGGGCGGGCGTGGCACCGAGAGCCTCGAGACGCGCGACCAGTTCCGCCTGATGCGCGGCGGAGGTGGTGGCGAGATCGAGGTGCATACGGTTCTTGGTCATCGTCTTGGGTTCCGGGACGGGAACGAGATCGATGCAGACGGCGACGGGATCCGGCCAGACGAGGCCGCCACCGGGTCCGACGTACGTCGTCACACCGGGGCTGTAGGCATTCCAGCCGAGCGCCTCCGCCCAGAACCGGCCGACCGCCAGGCCGTCGCGGGCCTTCATGTTCACCTGAACGGGTCGCAGCGCCATACCGGCGATCCTATGCACCCACCCGCACCCCGCTCCGCGACGACGTCCGCGGGTACGGGAAGGGCTGCCGCACCCGACCGGAGCGGGCACAGCTTGTCGGGTGAAGGGTGCGGTCGGTGCCAGGACACGACGCCGACCGTACCGGTGTGCCGAGCCGTCCGGCTCAGGGCGAGTCAGGCGTGTGCGTGGCGCGGCCCACTCGTCCGCCGGGAAGTGGCGTGCCGCGTGGAGCCCGCCGGGCTCGTGGCCTGGAGGCGCTGCAGCCACAGGGTGGCCGCCGCCAGGAGGCCGGCGAAGATGACGAGGAGGAGGGCGGAGACCCACATCTGCCGGCTCCCGGGCGACTGCCAGCCCGTCCAGGCGGTCGACGCGGCCCACAGCAGGGCGCCCACCGCGTAGAAGGCGCGGATCCGGCGCAGTTGTCGCACGGCCCGCAGGGACATGAGATCAGTTGTCGATGCCATGCCGGCCCGTGTACCCCGCCGGACGCCTTTCAGCGCTCCGGGATCGCACTGCCGCTCCCCCTGCCCCGGGTCCTGCTGCTCGGTGTCTCCTTCGACGTCACCGAGCAGGGCCCGACGTGCCGACGCCGTCCACGGGATGTGCGATGCCCGAATCGGTGGCAGGAGGACGAACTCGGTTGCCCAGTCTGCCTCTCGCCCCCTTATGGACACCTCATCAGGCGGCGTGCTCTCATGCTGGGTGCGTGATTTCCATCGTTGAAAGAGCAGGCGGCTCTTTCTGAAGAGGCCGCATGCCCCGGTACTTCCGCACCTCGCCCTCCGGGAACAGACGCGCCCCGCTCAGTGCCGTCGGAGCCACGACGTGCGCGGGACGGGTGAGCCGCCCGGCCGACACGAGAACGGAGTTGCGTATGCCAGCCCCATGGACAAGGCGCCGGCCGAGATCGACGCAGCGGCTGGCGGGGGGCGTCGTCGCCCTCGTCACGACCGCCGCGATGGCGCTGACCCACACCGGCGCGGCGGCGGCAGGAGTCGCGCCGCGTGCTCACATCCCGACCGTCTCGTCGGGGGACGCCCGCTTCGAGATTCTCTCGTCGACCCTGATCCGCACCGAGTACGCGGGAGACCGAAAATTCACCGACGCGGCCACGTTCAACGCGATCGGCCGCAGCGCATTCACACCGGCTGCCTACACCAGCACCACGTCCGACGGCTGGCTCACCATCAGGACGAGCGCCATGACCCTGCGCTACCGGGTCGGCTCCGGACCGTTCGACGCGCAGAACCTCTCCGTACAGCTGACGGCGGGCGGCACACCGGTGACCGCCACCCCGTGGCACCGCCTGACCTGCACACCAGGCGCGTTGTGCGAAGCCGAGAGCCTTCAGCTCAGCGGCGTCTCCGTGGCCTCGGACCACAGCGGCCACACCGGGACCGGCTTCGCGGCGGGTTTCGAGAGCACCGGCAGCTCGGTGTCCGCTGACATCGATGTCACCACCGCCGGGTCCTATGAGTTGGGCCTGCGGTACGCCAACTCCCGTGGCGGTGACGGCCGGACCGAACCCCGCACGCTCACCCTGTCCGTGGACGGCGGCGCGCGGCAGACGGTGACTCTGCCGACCACGGCCGACTGGGACACGTGGGGCCTGGTCACCAAGAGCCTTCAACTCGGCGCGGGACACCACACCCTCGCACTGACCCGGACCGCCTCGGACTCCGGTGACATCAACCTGGACAGCGTGGCACTCGGACGGCCGGGCGACCCCTACCCGCCGCGCTCGGCAACCGCGATCCCGGACTGCCGTTTCGGCGTGAGCTGCGAGGCGGAGGCCGCGCGGATCGGCGGCACGGCGGTCAGTGCCACGGACCACGCGGGATACGCGGGTACCGGCTTCGTCGCCGAACTCGACCAGGGGGCGAGCTTGTCGGCCCATGTGGTCGGCGTGCCCGCCGACGGCGTCTACACCCTGCGGGTGCGGTACGCCAACGGCACGGGCGGCGACGGCCGGCACGAGGACCGCACCGCCACCGTCGGCGCGGGCGGCGCCACCGGCACCCTGACGTTCCCGGCGACGAAGGACTGGGACGACTGGCGGACGGCCTCCGTACCCGTGACCCTCAAGGCGGGCGCGAATGACATCACCCTCGGCTGCCCGGACCCGGCGAGTTGTCACGTCAACGCGGACACCGTCTCCGTGGCCCGCCCGGAGACGGCCGCGCCCCCGCCTCATGTCGCGCTCGGCGGGTACCGGCGGGGCCTGGACGGAGTGAACGGCGGTTCTCCCGTCGTGACCACGCCCGGCCTGCTCAACAAGGACGGGTGGTATCTCCTGGACGACACGCCGTCGGCCCTGTACGACACCGCGACGCGCAAGGTCACACAGCGGCCCGGCCACGGTGGCGCTCCCTACCAGGACGGCTATGTCTTCGGCTTCGGACATGACTACAAGCAGGCGCTGGCGGACCTGGCCGCCTTGACCGGGCCGCCCGCTCTGCTGCCTCAGTGGGCCTACGGCGTCTGGTACTCCGAGTACATCGACCGCACCGCGGCCGACTACAAGGACAGGATCCTGCCGGCGTTCCGGTCCGAGGGCGTTCCGCTGGACGTCCTGGTCACCGACACGGACTTCAAGGCCGTGAACGACTGGAGCGGCTGGGAAATGGATCCCGCCAAGTTCCCCGATCCCCAGGGCTTCTTCGACTGGTCGGCCGCCCAGGGACTGCACAACACGCTCAACGTGCATCCCAGCATCCTGGCCTCCGACCCCCAGTTCGCCCAGGCGCAGGCCACGGCCAAGGGCAGGTTGACGAAGGGCGGCTGTGCCTCGGGCGCCGGCGTGCAAGGCAACTGCTACACCTTCGACTTCGGCGACCCCGACCAGCTCAAGGCGTACATGGACCTGCATCGCACGATGGATCAGCAGGGCAACGACTTCTGGTGGCTGGACTGGTGCTGCGACGCGTCGCAGTCCTCCCTGCCGGGCGTGACCCCGGACGCGTGGATCAACCAGCAGTACGCCGCCGCCAACCCCGGCGACCGGGGCTTCGTCCTGTCCCGGGCCTACGGCTCACTGCAGGCCGGCGGGTACAGCGGCCAGCAGGCGCTGCCGACCGGGCCGTGGGCGGACAAGCGCACGACCGTCCACTTCACCGGCGACACGTCCTCCACGTGGGGCGTGCTGAGGCAGGAGGTCGGCTACACGCCGGGCGAGTCCGCCGCGACCGGGATGGCCGCCATCACACACGACATCGGCGGCCACAACGACACGACGGGACTGACGGGTTCGGAGACGTACACGGACGGCGGCAGGCTCCGCACCACGTACAAGCTGCCCGACGACCTGTACGCACGCTGGGTCCAGTTCGGCACGTTCCAGCCGATCGACCGCCTGCACAGCAATCACAGCGACAGGCTGCCCTGGCAGTACGGGACGGCAGCACGCAGGTCGGCCGACAGGTTCCTCAACCTCCGCGAGAATCTGGTGCCTTACACCTACTCACTCGCCGAGGAGGCCCACCGCACCGGCGTGCCGATCGTCCGCCCCACCTATGTCGAGTACCCGGACGAGCCGCAGGCGTACGCCTTCGCGGACAGCGAGTACTTCTACGGCTCGGACATGCTGGTCGCCCCGGTGACCACGCCGGGTGACTCCGCCACCACGCCGGTGTGGTTCCCGCCCGGCCGGTGGACCGACTACTTCACCGGAAAGACGTATTCCGGCGGGGCCACTCACGACGTCACCACCGATCTGGGTTCGATGCCGGTGTTCGTCAAGGCCGGCGGCATCCTGCCCACGCGCACGCATGACGTCACGCACAACGAGCACAGCGCCCTGACCGACGTCACGCTGACCATCGCCACCGGCGCCTCGGGCTCGTACAGCCTCTACGAGGACGACGGCGCCACCGCGCCGAAGAGCGCGACGACGACGATCCGCTACCGGCAGACCGGGTCGCGCCACACCGTGTCGATCAGCCCGGTGAAGGGGTCGTATCCGGGCCACGTCGGCAAGCGCCGGTGGACACTGACACTCCTGGCGGCCGAGGCACCCGCCGAGGTGGCCGCCGACGGGGCGAAGCTCTCCCCCGACGCATACCGCTGGGACGCCGGGACCGGGAAGCTGACCATCACGCTCCCGCGGCGCGGCGTGCACCGCCCCGTCACCGTCACCTACCAGTAGGACGGCCACCTGCCGGTAGGACGGCGCGGCCGGCCCGGCCCGCGGCCGCCCGCGGAGCGCCGCGACTCGCGCTCCGGGGCGGCCGTACCGCATTCGCAGGTCAAGGGTGCCCCTTGTCGCCGACGGCAGGCGGCGGGGGCTTGCCGAAGGTGACGGAGACCTTCTCGAAGCCCTTGAAGGACTCGGCGGTCGCGTAGGAGCGATAGGCGCGCAGGTCGCCCTTGGCGAGGTGGACGTGGTCGGTGAAGGGCGTGGCCAGGCTGCGCGGCCACAGCCGCAGGAAGCGCACGGCGATGATCTCGGCCGTGGCCAGGTAGACCACGGCGGCCAGATAGACCCAGGCGAGCAGACCCAGCACGATGCCGAACATCCCGTAGGTCGCCGTGGCGCCCCGAAGCACGTGGCCGACGTAGTAGGAACCGCCCCACTGGAGCACCTGCCAGGCGCACGCGGCTCCCAGCGCGGGGCCGTACATCAGGCGCAGCGGAGGCCGGCACCGGGTCATGATGCGGTAGCTCAGCAGCAGAAGCGCCGCGTTGACCGCGATACCCGCGACGCCGACGACGACCCGGATGCCGACAGCCAGGCTCGCTCCGAAGATGCCCGCGGCGGATTCCGCGGCGGACAGCGCCGTCGTCAGGCCGAGGCCGACCGCGAGCAGCAGGAGGAAGCCCAGGCCCTTCACCCGTGAGCGCAGGGGGTCGGGACGTGCGTGTCTCGGCACGGCGAAGATCTTGTTCAGGCCGTGCTGGACCGCCTGCGCCACCCCCAAGGCGCCGTAGACGCTGCCGACCACGCCGACCGCGACCGCGGCGCCGCTGCCGTGGAACGAGTGCACGTTCTGCCCGAGCTGGTCGCCGATCACGGGAAACTCACCGAGCGCGGAGTGGAGTACGGAGTGCTGCAGCCCCGGATTGCCGTGCAGGGCACCGCTGAGGATCGCGACGAGGAGCAGCAGCAGCGGGAACAGGGAGACGAAGCCGTAGTACGTCAGCAGCGCGGCGAGGTACGTGGCCTGGTCGTCGAAGAACTTGTACACGACCGCGAGCGGCATGCCCGCCCGCCGATGCCGTCGCTGATATCGGTCCAGCCGGGCCAGCACGTCCATGTGCCCTCCCACACCTCGGGCGGGTCCCCGTACCTCGCGGGACGCCGCAGCATCCCTGTGCCCCCGCCCGCGGGATCCCACACCGTCCGCGCCCGGCTCTCGTGCGGGCACGGAGCTCGCGGGGCGGCGGTCCGGCGCCCGGCCGTGTTCCGCCGCCCGGTGACCGCGTGCCCGCGTGCCCGCGCCGCGCGCGGGAGCGCGCGTGCACGGGCACGCCGGGCCGCCGCAGTGCCGGCGCGGCCCGCTGGCTTCTGCCGGTGCGGCCTACTGATTCGGCTTGGCCGCGCTGATGTCCCCGAGTGCCGACTCGGCATCGCGTTCGATCGCCACGTCGCCGAGCGACACGATGCCGACGGGGTGGCCCTGTTCCATGACCGGGAGGCGGCGGATGGAGTGCTCGCGCATCAGCTCCACCGCGTGATCGAGGTCCTCGTCAGGGGTCACCGTGATCACATCGTCACTGCAGGCGGACGCGACTGTCCTTTGTTCCTGGTCGCCGCCCTCCGCGAGGGCGCGGACCACGAGGTCGCGGTCGCTGACGAGACCGCGCAGCTCGTCGTCCTCGATGATCAGCACGGCCCCGATGTCCTCGTCGCGCATCTTCTTGGCCACGGCCGTCACCGACGCCTGCGGCTTCACCGTGACCAGCCGGCTGGTCATGATGTCTCGTACATGCTGAGTCATGACTCCTCCCTCTCGCGCCTGGATCCGGCGCGAACTGAGCTACCTCGGCCGGGTACCCGGCGCCCGCCGTGCGGCACCCGCCCCGAGCCCCGATCCGTGCGGTGACGTGGCGGTGACACCGGCGGGTCCGTCCACGTCAGAGGGGTGTCGCTCAGGCCGTCGGCGGGCCGTCGTCGTAGACGAGGAGACCGTCGTCCCGGAGGCGCACCCCCTGGGTCGGGGTGTGCGTGGTGAGGCGTCCGTCGTGCATCAGGTGGAGGACGCGCGCGCCGCGGGCCAGCACGGCGAAGTCGGCGATCAGTCGCCGGTGGCAGCGCCACCAGACCGCCTCGCTGCACATCACCGCGGTCCGTGACTCGCCTGCCTGCCGCATCAGATCGTCCATCGCGGTGACGAAGCCGGGGCTGCGGGTGTGGGCGGCGTAGCCGCGGAACGAGTCATTGCGCCAGATGGTGTCGGGCGAGTCGGGTGCGGGCCTGCGCCACCCGCCCAGCCGTTGCTCCCACCGGTAGGCGATGTGCGCCTCGGGCAGCCACTCGGCCATGCGCTGCCGCGACAACTCCGGATCGCGGCGGCTGCCGGGGGCGGTTCTGACGTCCACCACGGCAGTGACACCGGCTCGCTGGAGGAGATCGGTCAGCGCGGTCCGGTCGGCCGTGCTGTGGCCGAACGTGATCAGCTCGGGCCCGGGCCCCGGAGGCCCGCTGCCGGAGTGCGCCTCTTCGTCATTCATCGCTCATGCCGTTCACCCGCTCCGGCCCGCTTCGGCTGCGGTCGCGCGAGCCCGCGCGACTCGGTTCGCCGAGTACCCGGGACCGGGCCGGTGGCCGTACCGGTGGGACGGTCCGCGGAGGTCCCCGCTCCGGGGGCCGGGAAGCCCCGATCGCAGGGCCGATCGACGGCTCCGACGCAGGCACGACACGAGGTCGTCGCGACCACTCCCGCGACAACACCCTGCAGGCCACCGCGAAGCGCACCGGTCACACCGGTGGCAGCGCCACGAGCAAGCCGGTCCACATCGCCTGACCGGCGCCACGTGGACCGGCCGAGCGCGATGGAGCGCCGCGAGCCCCGGCTGTCCGTTCCGGACGCCGGGGCGTCGCCGTCCGACGGCGGTCTTGTCCATGGTCACCCGAGGTCGTTCCAGAACGCGCAGTGGCGGCGGGAGCGCACCGTGCTGGTCGGGACGATGTGGTCCGGTGCCAGGGACAGCACCGTCTGCCGGGGCCAGGGCGGTGAGGACGGGCCGTTCGGGTCGCCGGTGCGGACGAAGCGGGTCCAGTAGTCGATCATGGTGTCGGCCAGCCGGTGCTGTGCCGGGGTCAGGTCGCGGGGGCGGCCGCCCAGGTCGAACAGGTACGGCAGTTCGCTCGCGTGCGGTGCGCCGAGCGGGAACGGCGGCGTGCCCTGGGTGAGCGGCGGAGCGTGCTCGTCGGCGAACTCGTAGCTCCAGACGGGAACATGGGCGGCCAGGAGGCTCTCGGCGCGCGCGGTCGGGCAGGCGAAGTCCGCGTCGCCGATGACCGCCCCGAACACCGGGCCGCCGTCTGTGCGGTGCACCGGGTACTCGTGGGCGATCGCCTCCGCCTGCCCCGGTCCGGGGAAGAAGGCGGCCAGGACGTCTGGCCAGGTGCCGGGAGTGACGGGATTGCCGGCCTGGATGATTCCGGCGGCCCAGCCGTTGCCCTCGTCGTGATTGTCGCCGATCAGCACGGGGACGTGGCGGAAGCGGCCGGCGGCGATCGCCAGCGCCGGGTCGCTGGGCAGCAACGGGGTTGTGTGAGCCGGTTGTTGATCGGTGTCCTGGGCTGCGAGGAGACGGGAGACGTCGAGGCGCCGTAGGCAGGCCATCACGTCGCGGGCGGAGCCGCAGCCGGCCTCGGCCGCGAAGTCCGCGCCCGCGGCGCGCGCTGTGGACGGGGGAACGGAGGAGGGCGCGAAGGGCCGGTCCGGGCGGCCGGTGCACGGGCCGCTGCCGATGATCGCCCGGTCGAAGAGGCCCGCGGCGGCAGGCGATGCGAGCTGGGCGCAGACGCTGTACCCGCCCGCCGATTCGCCGGCCAGTGTCACGTTGTCCGCGTCGCCGCCGAAGGCGCCGATCTCTGCGCGGACCCAGCGCAGCGCCGCCTGCTGGTCGGCCAGGCCGAAGGTGCCGGAGCCCGGCAGCCCGTCGTGTGCGAGGAAACCAAGCGCCCCGAGACGGTAGTTGACGGTGACGACCACGACGTCGCCGCGGGTGGCCATGCGGTGGGCGTCGTAGGAGCTGCCCGCTCCGGTGGTGAAGCCGCCGCCGTGCAGCCACACGATCACCGGCCGGGGACGCGCCGGTCCGGCGCCGTCGGGCGTGGTGACGTTCAGGTGGAGACAGTCCTCGTCGGTGCTGCCGCCGGGCACCTCGCCGGCCGGCTGCGGGCAGGCGCTCGCGGCCCGGGTGGCGTCCCTTGTCCCGGGCCAGTGAGCCGCGCGATGCGGCGGTGCCCAGCGCAGCCTGCCGACCGGGGGCGCCGCGTAGGGGATGCCTTCGAAGGTGCGGTAGCCGTCGTGGGCGGCGCCCCGCACCAGGCCGTCGTGGGTGCGGACCGTCGTGACGGAGGGCTGGTGCCGCTCCGTCGTGATGGCGGCGGGCCGGGCCGACTGCGTCATGGCTGCGGGCCGTAAGCGCTCCGTCGTGGTGGCGGCAGACCGGTCGGGCGGCGTCATGGCTGCGGGCCGTGACCGCTCCGTCGTGGTGGCGGCGGGCCAGGCGGACTGCGTCGGTGGTGCCGCGGGGGACCAGGCCGTCGCGAGGACGGCGGTCAGGGTGCAGCCCAGGCTGGTCAGGACGCGGTGCATGCTCATCGTCTCCCCTCCGGGCAGGTCAGCTCCCGCCCATGCCGCCCTGTGCGGCGATCATGGTCATCGGCAGTGCGCGTACCGCTTTCTCGAGACCGGGGGCGAGAGCCGCAAGGCGCCCCGTGCAGGCGTCGATACGGGCCCGGCAGGTCTTGTGGTCATGCCGGGAGACGACCGCGCGGACGCCGCCCGCCGCGGCGAGCGCCAGCAGCGCGGCATCGGCAACGGGGATCTCCCCTACGGGCCCGGTCCCGTGCAGCGCCGCGGACACACGGGCGCGCAGCGCGGCGGGCGCGGCGCGGTCCGTCACGGTCAGCCGTCGGGTGCCGAACGGGGTGCGCGGCTCCTTCACGGTGAGGAGTCCCGCCGCGGCGAGCCGGTCCTCCACCTCCGTCAGGGTCCGCTTGCGGTCGCTGCGCATGAGGTGCCTCCAGCCGTGGGCGCCGGCGGCGGCCTGGCGCAGCACGCCGTCCAGGACGGGGTCGCCGGTCGGCTCGGGCCCGGACACGGTGACCCTGCCGTCCTCCTCTCCCAGCCGGCCGCGCGAGGCCAGGTCGATCAGGGCGGCGGCACGGACCAGCAACTGCGTCCGGGGCCGGTCGTAGGAGGCCTGGGCCGCATCGTCGTGGGCGAGCAGATACATCAGGGAGGGCAGGTCGTCGATCACACCTCGACGCTACGGCCGGCCGCACCGCCCGCGGATCGGCCATGGGAGCGGTCCGGCACTGGGACCCCGGGAGGATCGCGGCCCGGTCTCCTCCCTGAGGAGGAGACCCTCGGAGGAGGAGAAGCGCCATGAGGAGACGAGCGGCGTGAGAAGGAAGGACAGCGGCGGTCAGGGGCGGCGCGGTCGCACCAAACCGTGGTCGTAGGCGGCGACGACGGCCTGGACGCGGTCGCGCAGGCCCAGTTTGCGCAGCACCGCGGTGACGTGGTTCTTGACGGTCGCCTCCGACAGGCCCAGCCGAGCGGCGATCTCCGCGTTCGACAGCGCCTGCCCGATCAGGGTGAGCACCTCCCGCTCGCGGCCGGACAGATCGCGCAGGGAGGGCGGCGGCGCCGGGTCGGGTGTGGTGCGCAGGTACCGGTCCAGGACACGGCTCAGTACGGCCGGCGCCAGCAGCGCGTCGCCGCGCGCGGTCAGGCGGATCGCGTCGACGAGCTCGGCGGGACGCATGTCCTTCAGCAGGAAGCCGCTCGCCCCCGCCCGCAGGGCGGCGACCACGTTCGCGTCCACGTCCCAGGTCGTCAGCACCAGTACCCGCGCCCGGCTGCCGCACTCCACGATCTGCCGGGTCGCCTCGATGCCGTCCACGACGGGCATGCGTACGTCCATGAGCACGACGTCGGGTGACAGTTCCCGTGTCAGCCGCACCGCCTCCTGCCCGTCGGACGCCTCACCGGCCACCTCGAGGTCGTCCCGGGCGTCGATGATCATGCGGAATCCGGTTCGGACCAGGACCTGGTCGTCGGCCACCACCACGCGCACCGTCATGAACCCTCCCCCACCGGCAGCCGCGCCGCCACCCGGAACCCGCCCCCGGGCGACGGGCCGGTACGCAACGTACCGCCCACGAGCCGCGCCCGCTCCTCCATCCCCACCAGACCGCGTCCGGCCCCGGCCGACGCGGAACCCGTATGCCGCGCACGGCCGTTGTCCACCACCGTGACCTCCACACACGCTCCCGCGGCCGTCAGGCGCACCCTCACCTCGTCGGCGCCGGCCGCGTGGCGCAGCGTGTTGGTCAAGGCCTCCTGGACGATCCGGTACGCCGCCAGGTCCACCGCGGCCGGCAGCCCGTCAATGGCGCCCTCGCGGTCCACGTGCACGGTCATCCCCGTGGCACGCACGCTGTCGGCCAGCTCGTCCAGCCGCGCGAGCGAGGGCCGCTGTTCCCGATGCGCGCCGTGCTCGTCCTCCCCCGCTTCGGGCCGGAACGCACGCAGCAGCAGGCGCAGTTCACCGAGGGCCGAGCGGGCGCTCGTCTCGATGGCCCGGAGCGCCTGACGCGCCTGGTCCGGTCGTTCGGCGAACACGTCGGCGGCGGCGCCCGCCTGAACGACCATCACCGACAGGGTGTGTGCCACCACATCGTGCACCTCCCGTGCGATCCGGGCGCGCTCCTCCACCACGGCCCGGCGCGTCTCCGCCCGCGTCCGAGCCCGCTGCGCCCTGCGCCACTGCCCCGTCATCCACGCCAGGACCACCGTCAGCAGATAGACCGCCAGACCAGTGGCTCCACCCGCCCCGAAAGCCAGCGGCGCGGGCACGCACATCGCCGCCAGCGCCCCCACCGACACCCGCCGCGGCCCGGTGGCCGACAGCACGCACAAGGTCGCCTGCGCCGCCAGCAGCGCCCCCGTCAGGGACACCGCGGGCAGCAGTGCCCACACCGCGAGCCCGGACGCCGCGTTCACGGCCAGCACGCGGGCCGGGGCGCGGACCTGCCATCTCAGGGCGCAGGCCTGCACGAGGACGAGGGCCGCCGCGGCAGGCAGGCGCCGGCCGTGGTCCGCACCGGCCACGAGCACCGATGTACCGACGACGGCCAGCACCAGAGCGGCCGGCCCCCACCACAGCGCCCGGGCCGCCCGGGGCGTCGACTCACCCCGCAACTCCCGCATCGACGCTTCGTCCGGCCGCCCGGTCCCGCTGTGCACATCCCGACGATAGCCAGCCACGCGGGCCGGCCCGCGAATCCGGCGATTCCGGCTTCCGCGTCGCGGCAACCCTTGCAGGCTAACGCCGTTAGCCGTACGATCGCATCGCGGCTAACGGCGTTAGCCGATGAGGACCACCGGCACTGTAAGACCTAGGAGGCAGCAGCCATGACCGCTACGGCCACCCCTTCCGCGCCGCGCTCCACACTCACCGTTCTGCGTCGCTCCGCCTGGCTGGCAAGTGCCCTGTTCTGGTCGGCCTTCGCTGTCGTGGAGGGCATGCGCCACGGCCCGCTCGCCGGCGGCCTCGCCCTGCTCTTCCTGGTGGTGCCGGACCTGACGTTCCTGGTCGCCCTGGGTGACACCCCCCGCATGGCCAAGGGGCAGCTGACCCCGCGCGCGGTGCCGTACTACAACGCCATGCACCGCGCTCTGATCCCACTCGCGCTGATGGCCGCCTACACGGCCCTGCCGATCGACTGGCCGCCCGCCTTCGCGGCCCTCTGCGGCTGGATCGCGCACATCTCATACGATCGCGCCTTCGGCTACGGGCTCCGCACCGAGGAGGGCTTCCCGCGTGGCTGACCGAACGACGGCAGACGGGCCGACGGTCCGACGGCTCACCCCGAGGGCCCGGCAGATCGCGGCGGTCGCCCGGGGGCTCCTGGAGGAGTCCGGCCCCGCCCTGCTCACCATGCGCGCCCTCGCCGACCGCCTCGGCATCAAGGCGCCGTCCCTCTACAAACACTTCCCCGACAAGCACGCCGTCGAGGTGGAGCTGATCTCGCAGCTCCTCACCGAGACGGCCGAGGCACTGGAGGCCGCCGAGGCCCGCGCTCCCGGCTCCCTGGCGGCGCTCGCCGACGCCTACCGCGACTACGCCCTCGCCCACCCCCACCTGTACTGCCTCGCCACCGAACACCCCCTGCCCCGCACCGAACTTCCCGCGGCCTTGGAGGACCGAGCCGCCCTGCCCCTGCTCCGCGCGTGCGGCGACGACCTCGGCCTGGCCCGAGCCATCTGGGCGTTCGCCCACGGCATGGTGACCCTGGAGATCCACGGCCGCTTTCCTCCCGAAGCCGACCTGGACACGGCGTGGAAGCGGGGTCTGAAAGCACTGCGCCCCTGACATGACGGGGCCCGGAACATCCCCCGGCCGAGAACACCCGTCTACGCGCTTCGCGGCCGTCGGGAGGCCGTCTTCTTCGTGGCCGCCTTCTTGGCCGCGGCCTTCTTGGCCGGCTGCTTCTCGGCCGCCTGCTTCCTGGCCGACTGCTTCTTGGCGGCCGGCGCCTTCTTCGGTTTTGGCAGCCTGTGCACCTCGGCGGGGCCGGCGTCCTCGCCGCGAGACGCCTTCGCCTTCTGCACCGACTCGCTCAGCGCCGCCATCAGGTCGAGCACCTGGGCCGGGGCTTCCGGCTCCGGCGCCTCGGGCAGCGGCTTCTCCTCCCGTTTCGCCTCGATGATCTGCGCCATGGCCTCGGTGTAGCGATCCTGGAACTCCTCCCCCTCGAGGTCCTCACGGGTCATGGTCTCCATCAGCGCGAGCGCACCCTCGATCTCCTCGTCCGACACCTCCACCGGTGGCGGAAGCAGCTCCTTCGGGGAGCGGATCTCGTCGGGCCAGCGCATGGCATGGAGAACCAGGACGTCGCCCTTCACCCGGAGCAGGCCGAGCCGCTCACGCCCGGACCACGCGTACTTCGCGACCGCCACCTTCGACGAACGGCCGAGCGCCTGGACGAGCAGCTTGTACGGCTTGGCCGCGACCTTGCCGGCCGGTTGAAGGTAGTAGCCCTCGCCGATCCGGATCGGGTCGATGGAGGCGAGCGGCACGAAGGCGTCGATCTCGATCGCCTTCGCCGTCGGCAGGGGCAGATTGCGCAGATCCTCTTCGGTGATGGGGATGACCTGCGTCTTGGTCAGCTCGTAGCCCTTGCCGATCTCGTCCTGGGAGACCTCCCGGTCCTCGAGCTCGCAGATCTTGCGGTAGCGGACCCGCCCCATGTCCGTCGTGTGGAACTGGTGGAACCGGATCGAGTGGTCCTCCGTCGCGCTGACCACGTTGATCGGCACGGTGACCAGACCGAACGAGATGGCACCGGACCAGATGGTTCGGGGCATGCCACACCTCCGCAGTAGCCCCGAGCCAACCAGTGGCCGACCGGCCACCAACCTGAGACGGGCTGGTCAGCCTGTGCACTCTCTCGAGTGCGTCGGACGTGAGGCGGACCTCCCAAGGACAGTCTCCTGGCAACGCGCCTCGTCAGCCACCGGTCGGCAGCCGTGGGCAGCCTGCCGCGACTCGCTCAGTTCGCTGTGGAGGGTTCCGTGGCGTCGGCATCGCGGGTGGCGGCCCAGGACGCGAGGAGGCGCAGTCCCTCTTCGGAGTGTGAGGCGGGTTCGGCGGTGTAGACGGTGAGCGTGAGACCGGGTTCGGCGGCCATCTCCAGCCCTTCGTAGGCGAGTGTGAGGTCGCCGACGGCGTGGTGCCGGAAGCGTTTGGTGCCGGTGCCATGGTGGCGGACGTTGTGGGCACCCCAGCGGGTGCGGAAGTCATCGCTTCGGGTGGAGAGCTCGCCGACGAGGTCGTGCAGGCCCTTGTCGTGGGGGTTGCGGCCGGCTTCGGTGCGCAGGATCGACACCGCGACGTCGGCGGCTTGGTCCCAGTCGGGGTAGAAGCGGCGGGAGGCGGGGTCGAGGAAGTTGAAGCGGGCGAGGTTGGCCTGGTTGTGGGGGGTGGCGTAGACGTCGTCGTAGAACGCGCGGGCGAGCTGGTTCGTGGCGAGGAGGTCCATGCGCCCGTTGCGGACGAAGGCCGGGCCGGCGGTGATGGCGTCCAGGACCCATTGCAGGCTGCGGTGTGCCTTCCACTGGTGGGTACGCCGCCGGGGGCGGGTGAGGGCGTCGGAGCCGTCTGCCGCGTGGGCGAGGTTGAGCAGGTGGGCGCGTTCCGCGTCGTCGAGGTCCAGGGCGCGGGCGAGGGCTTCGAGGACGGCCGGGGAGGCGCCGGCGAGGTTGCCGCGTTCGAGTTTGGAGTAGTACTCCACGCTCATGTCGGCCAGTGCGGCGACCTCGCTCCTGCGCAGGCCGGGCACCCGGCGCCGGCTGCCGGAGGGCAGGCCCGCCCGCTCGGGGGTGATCTTGGCTCGCCGCGAGGTCAGGAACTCGCGGACCTCTGCTCGGTTGTCCACGCCTTCGACGGTACGTCCCGCGCGCGGCGGAAGGGATGTACTGGCAGTACACCCCTTGACCGTGCCTCGCTCCCCGCGCCAGGAGCGGGTTACCTGGATGACGTGGTGCTTGTCGCCCGACCGTCAGCCGGTCAGGACGGGTGCCACTGGCTCTGCACTCGGCGACGGCCGCTCCCCCTCGGTATGTCGCCCCGGACGCGAAGGAACCCCTTCTCATGCGCGGCGCAATGATCTACGCCCCCGGCGACATCCGTTTCGAGACCCTGGACGACCCCAAGATCCTCAACCCGACCGACGCGATCATCCGCACCGCCGTGACCTGCGTGTGCGGCTCGGACCTGTGGCCCTACCGCGGCCTGGAGCCGACCGATGAGCCGCATCCGATGGGCCACGAGTACGTCGGCTTCGTCGAGGAGGTCGGCTCCGAGGTCACCTCGGTCAGGCCGGGTCAGTTCGTGATCGGCTCGTTCGCCACCTCGGACAACACCTGCGCGAACTGCCGGAACGGCTTCCAGTCGAACTGCCTGCACCGGGAGTTCATGTCGACCTGCCAGGCCGACCACGTTCGCATCCCCAACGCCCAGGGCACCCTGGTCGCCACCGACGGCATCCCGGACGAGGAACTGTGGGCCGGGCTGCTGGCGGTCTCCGACGTGATGGGCACCGGCTGGTGGGCCGCGGATGCCGCCGAGGTGAAGCCCGGCTCGACCGCCGTGGTGGTCGGAGACGGTGCCGTCGGCCTGTGCGCGGTGATCGCCGCCAAGGAAATGGGCGCGGAGCGCATCATCGCGATGTCCCGTCACGAGAGCCGGCAGCGGCTGGCCCGTGAGTTCGGTGCCACCGATGTCGTCGCCGAGCGCGGCACGGAAGGCGTCGAGCGGATCAAGGAGCTGACCGGCGGGATCGGCGCCGACAGTGTGCTGGAGTGCGTCGGCACCGGCGAGGCCATGCGGCAGGCCCTGCACTCCGCCCGGCCGGGCGGCAACGTCGGCTTCGTCGGCGTCCCCCACGACGTCGCCGTCGACGGCCAGGAGCTGTTCTTCTCCCACGTCGGGCTGCGCGGCGGCCCCGCCCCCGTCCGCCGCTACCTGCCCGACCTCATCGACCGCGTCCAGACCGGCGCGATCGACCCGGGCAAGGTCTTCGACCTCGCCCTGCCCCTGGACCAGGTCGCCGAGGGGTACCGGGCGATGGACGAGCGCCGTGCCATCAAGGCGCTCCTGAAGCCCTGACCGGGGCGACTCACACCGGTTCGAGCAGCGCTGTTCTGCCCGGGACGCGGGTGCTCGGGCGCGGCACGCCGCTGCTCGTCAACGGCGTGCCGCGCTGTCCGCCCGCGCCCCGGCCGGGCCGGTACCTCGACCGCTCGACCACCACCTCGGCGTCGCCCTGGACAACGGGCTCAGCGTCGAAGAGCTGTCCGAGGCCATCACCCATCTCGCCTTCTACGCCGGCTGGCCCAACGCCATGACCGCTGTCACCAGACTGAAGAAGATCGCCGACGAACGCGACACCACCTCCCCCTGACTCCACACCGCCCAGCACCCTCACCTGACAAGGACGACGAACATGGAGCACATCACCTCCACCCCGACGGCCAAGGCACCGGCCGAGCGGTTCACCGGCGACGTCTACCTGAACATGATCGAGGCTCCCACCCCACCTGCCCGCCTCGCCTCGGCCCTGGTCCGTTTCACCCCCGGCGCCCGCACCAACTGGCACTCCCACGCCAACGGCCAGACCCTCTACGTCACCGACGGCGTCGGCCTGGTCGGCACCCGCGACGGCAACGTGGTACGCGTCAGCGCCGGCCACACCCTCAAGTGCCCCGCGGGCGAGGAGCACTGGCACGGCGCCACCGACACCACACTCATGGCGCACATCGCGATGGTCGTCGGCGATGCCCACGGAGACGGCACGACCTGGCTGGAACCCGTCACCGACGAGCAGTACGCCAACGCGCTCGACAGCACGAACGGCACCTGAGACAGGAGCATGGCCATCGGGTGAGACAGGAGCATGGCCATCGGGGGCGGGCCGCACCCCACCGGGCCGGACCGGCAGTGCTCCCACCGGGTGTGTGGACGGGCGACGACGCCTTCGAGGGGTGAAGCTGAGAGCGTGAGCATCAAGAGCGAGCGTCCGGTGAGTGCCGAACAGATCAATGCGGCGTTGAGCGCTCTGGGAGCCGAACCGACGGCGGATCCAGAAGCGCGGCGCGATGAGCCGCGGGAACCCGATCGCCTGCGACTGCTGGGCCATCTGCTGGCCAAGGCGGAGTGGGAGATCACCGCCGCGACGCGGCTGTCCGAGGAGGGGGAGATCGAGGACGTCCTCGACACGATGCTCGGCTGGGCGGAGCATCTGGGCCATGATCCCGGCGTTGCCGTCAACATCCTGACGAACAGACTGCAGCGCACCGCCATCCAGGTCTCGGAATCCGAGGCGGAGGAGACGCCCCCGGGCCAGGAGGCGTCCTTCGCGGCCGCGATGACGGCCCTGTACACCCTCAGCGCCCAATTGCACGCCGACCGCGGTGACGTCGAGGGAACCAGGCGGGCCCTGAGCGGGGCGGAGGAAGCGCTCATCGACACGATGCAGGGCATGCACGATCTGCGGGTGGCCATCGGGGACGCGGCCGGAGAGGACGAGGACTCGGAGGACTGATACCGGGCGCGCACTTCCCGGGTCACCACGTGCCGTCCCGGCACTTACCATGAGCCACTACCGGGGAGTAACCGCGTCTGCGCGGGCCGATCGCCAGTTGGGAGTACCGCTTCGAGCCGATCAGCGAAGGTACGCGCGTCACGGAGACCTGGACCGACGACCGGCGCGCCTGGCCCGCCTTCGCGGCCAACGCCTTCGACCGGGTCGTCGCAGCGGGCAGCACCTTCGCGACCTTCCAGGCCCGCAACATCCATGTGACGCTGCGGAACCTCAGGCGGGAGCCGGAAGCGGCCGCGGAGTAGCGCCGCGGCGCCACACCCCGGGGCCCGACCGCCGGGTCGCCGGCCGGCGCGCTACGACGACCGGACGCCCTCGTCGCCCCAACGCGCTGTGGGAGCGGGCGACTTCACCGTGGCGCCGGACCCGGCGTCCACGTGGCCCCGGGCGTCGGCGGCGGTGAGTGCCAGGATGCGCCGCGGCTGCTCCTGCAGGCCGGACAGTTCCAGTGTTCCGCCTTCCGCTTCGGTGTGCCGGTGCAGGCGTTGCAGCAGACTCAGGCCGCTGGCGTCCATGAACGACACACCGGCCAGGTCCAGGCACAGGGTGCGGTTGCGGATGCTCACCGTGTCGGTGACCTGCGTGATACGCGGGCAGGTATCGAAGTCCAGTTCGCCCGCCACGGTGAGCATGACGCGGTTGTGATGACTGCTGACGTGCACGTCGAAAGTCGGCATGGTGGAACCACCGTTCGGGATCAAAGCCCATCACGGTCGGCTCCCACTGCGGGAAGTAGGCCGTCAAGCGCGCGGCATGTGCCGCTCACAGCCGAGCGAGACCACCCGCACCATCCACCGGCCACTCGGATCTCATCACCACACGGCGGCGCGGGGTCTCCCACCAGACCAGGCTGGCTCTCCTTGAAGGGTGTCACATCCACGCCCGCTCCGGGAGACACCCCGGCACACCCGGGCTCCGGCCGCGCTCGGCCGCGCACCGTGCGATGCCCGCGGCAATCAGGGACGTTTGTTCGGGCACATACGGAACACACGATGAACTAACAAGTTCTTTATGAGACGAAGCGGAGACGTACATGGGCATCATCGCGTGGATCATCATCGGGCTGCTCGCCGGCGCCATCGCCAAGGCCCTGATGCCGGGCAAGGACCCCGGCGGCATCATCGTCACCATGCTCATCGGCATCGTCGGCGGTCTGCTCGGCGGCTGGCTCGGCAAGGTCATCTTCGGAGTCGACTCCATCGACGGATTCTTCGACCTCTCCACCTGGATCGCGGCGATCGTCGGCTCCCTCATCCTGCTCGTTCTGTACCGCCTCGTCACCGGCAACCGGCGCTCGCACCGGCACGCGTGACACCGCACAGCCGGACACAGCGGATCGGCTCCCTCCCATCACGGGAGGGAGCCGATCGCCTTTTTGTGTCGCCCCACGAGCGGATGGAGTGTCGCGGCCGTGGGCGGGAAGCCACCTTCGCCCGCGGCGCGTCACAGCGTCGCGGTCGTCCCCTCGCCGGAGGCACTGGCCGCGAGCCACTGGTCCCATCCCAGGTTGAAGTCGGCGTACCCGTTGTCGGCCGGGGCCTTGGCACGGGCCGAGCCGGTGATGGTGACCGGGTCGCCCTGCTTGACCTGGCCGTAGAACCACTTGGCGTCCGACATCGACAGGTGGACACAGCCGTGCGAGCCGCGCGCGCTGCCGCTGCCCGGATTGGGGTCGCCGGTCGAGTAGTGCACGTACGTGCCCGACTGGGTGAGGTGGACGTCCCACGGCAGCGTCAGGTCGTAGTAGTTGGCGCTGCCCTTGTCACAGCTGATGCCGACGCTGCAGGAAGTCATATGGACCTTCTCCTGCTTGTCGATGACGGCCATGGTGCCGTTCCACGTCGGATACTGAGCGCTGCCCGCGTTGATCGAGAGAGTGCGTACCGGCTTGCCGTTCCTGGTCACCTTCATGGTGTGACCGGTCACCGACACATCCGCGCGTACGTCGTCGCCGACCGTGAACGTGTGCGTGTAGCCGTGTACGCCGTAGCGGCCGTTGCCGTTGCTGACGCCCTGCATGTCGGCGTCGATCTTCACCTTCGTGCCGGACGGCCAGTACGTCTTCGGCCGCCAGTCGGCGCGCTTGTCGCCGAACCAGTGCCAGGCGCCGGCCACCGGCTGCGAGGCACTCACCTTCATGTGCTTCTCCACCGTGGCCCGAGCCTTCTCCGCGACCGGGTTCGTGAAGACCACCGAGATCGGCATGGCCACGCCGACCGTGGACCCCGTCTGCGGAGTGATCGTCTCCAGCAGCATCGGGGGCCCCTTGGGCTTCGCCGGTGACGGAGAGGCGCTCACACCGTGCTTGCCGGGCGCCTTCGCGTCGTCCCCGCCGGCCTCGTCACCGCCGGTTCCGCCACAGGCGCTCACGCCCACCAGCATCACGCCCGTGACGACCGCGATCCCTATGCCGCTCTTGCCCCGTCCCACGACCTGCCCCACTCTCTCGTCATTCGGCCCCGACAGGCCCAACGCCCTGTCAGACAGGGAGGGCGCGGGCCGCAGTTGCGTGTATCGCGTAAAGCGTGTTCCAAAACTCGTGGCACAACGCCCTTGAGGCACCGGGCGGCTCACGGCACGGGACCGCTCGGCCCGGTCGGCGCCGGGGGGCGCGTCATCGACAGGGCGTGCCAGGAGTGGCGCATACGGTGATCCTTCGGGGGCACACGAGTCCCCGGAGAAGGATCGGCTTCCTTCCCGTTGTGGCGCCGCCCGTCGGGTGTGCGCGTACGGATGTCACGGGCCCCGGGTGACGACCCGTCCGTCGAGAGAGGTGGTCGCTGTGCTGTTGCCTGCGGAGAAGGAACTGCGTGCGGTGCTGGCTCGCTTCGCCGACGCGCGCTTCCGCCACGACCTGCAGCCCACCGGCCACTCGAGCCGAGAGCTGGAAGACACGTCCGGCATGCTGTGCCTCCTCACCGGCACCCGGTCGGTGGACAAGGCCCTCACCGCCGCCGACGCTCTTCTGGAACGGTGGCGGGCGGACCGCCGTGCGGGGACGAGGACGACCCAGTCGCTGGCCGCGTGAGCCGCCGGTCCGCCGGACGGGCCGAAAGCGCGCATCATGGAGGTCATGCGATCGCGACCTGTGCTGGTCTACGACGGTGACTGCGGCTTCTGCACGGCCTCCGTGACTCTCGCACGGAGATGGATCGGGCCGCGCTGCGACATCACGGCACGCCAGTGGGCCGACCTGGAGGCGCTGGGCGTGACCCAGGAGCGGGCCGAGTACGAGGCCCTGTGGGTCACCCCGGACGGAACGGTGTACGGCGGCGCGCGGGCGGTCGCCAAACTGCTGTCCAGCGCACGCGGCGGCTGGCCCGTCGTGGGGGCGGTACTGCAGCTGGCGCCGGCACGCCGGCTCGCCCACGGCGTCTACCGGGCCATCGCCCACAACCGTCATCGGCTGCCCGGCAGCACGCCGGCCTGCTCCCTTCCCGCCGGCCGGGGGCCGGGCAGGAGCTGAGCGGGAACAGGCCGGCGGCGCGCGCTCCGGCACGCGGCCCGGCTGTGCCTGATGGGCCGCGTGCCGAACCTTTCCAGCAACTCGTTCACCTGCCGAGAGCGGCCTCGGCGCACACGTCGGTGACAGGCAAGTGGCGCCCGCGTGCACCGGAGTTGTGCGACCGGCGCCGCGCCCCGGCTTCGGTTCGTCCGGTATGCGAGCCGAGTCCGATTGTCAGTGGCGGGTGAGACGGTAGGTGCATCGAGTCGGAAAGAGGGGGAGCTGCCATGTCCGGCAACCAGAACTACATCAACCACGTAGCCCTTGTACTGGATGCCAGTTCGTCCATGTCGCACCTGAGCCGCAAGGTCGTCGAAGTCGCCGATCAGCAGATCGCGTACCTCGCCCGCCGGTCGAGGGAGCTGGACCAGGAAACGCGCGTCACGGTGTACGTCTTCGCGGACAAGGTGGAGTGCGTCATCTACGACAAGGACGTGCTGCGGATGCCGTCGCTCAAGCAGCTGTACCGGGTCGGTGGGATGACGGCGCTGCTGGCGGCCGCGCTGAAGTCACAGCGGGAGCTGGCCCAGACGGCGCAACTGTACGGCGACCACAGCTTCCTGACGTTCGTCCTCACCGACGGGCAGGAGAACGCGAGTCATCGCTGTCCGGACGCCGCCTCCAAGGATCCGCGTGAACTGGTCCAAGCCGTGGCCGAGATGATGCGGACACAGCAGGACAACTGGACGCTGGCCGTCCTCGTGCCCGACCAGATGGGCAAGCGCGAGGCCATGCAGTGCGGTTTCCCGAAGGACAACATAGCCATCTGGGACGCGACGAGCACCCAGGGCCTCGAGGAGGCCGGGCAGGTCATCAGGCAGGCCACCGAGAACTTCATGGTGGGCCGCTCGCAAGGCATCCGGGGATCGCGGGCCGTGTTCTCCACGGGCGCCCAGGCGGTCAACAAGAAGACGATCAAGGCGGCCGGCCTCACTCCGGTTCAGCCGTCGGAGTACCAGCTGATCCCGGTGGCCCGCCACGCGGGCATCCGGGAGTGGGTCATCGAGTGCGGGCACGACTACCGTACCGGTGGCGCCTTCTACCAGCTGAGCAAGTCGGAGAAGATCCAGGCGCAGAAGCAGATCGCGGTGCTGGAGAAGAAGACGGACCGGGTGTACACCGGGCCCGAGGCCCGCGCCCTGCTCGGCCTGCCGGACGTGGAGATACGCGTCAAGCCGGACCACAACGACGACTACACGATCTTCGTGCAGAGCACCAGCGTGAACCGCAAGCTCGTGCCGAACACGCGCCTTCTGCTGATGCTCTGACACTCGATCCGGCTCGCCCCGCTCCGGGCCGCCTCGACGAGCCTGCGGTGCGAGCCGTCAGTCACGCCCGCGACCCGCACCCCTGATCGTCAGAGCGCGGCCTGGTCCTTGGGGTTCGGCTTCCAGTCCTGGGCGAGGAGTCCGAGCAGCACCTCGTCCAGGAACTCGCCCATCACCCAGGCCGAGGAGCGCAGCACGCCCTCGCGGACGAAGCCGTTGCGCTCGGCGGAGCGCAGCATCGCGGTGTTGTCCGACAGCGTCTCGATCTGCAGGCGCCGCAGCCCGCGCACGATGAAGCCGTAGTGGCACAGCGCCGCCACCACGTCGCTGCCGTAGCCCTTGCCGCGGCAGGACGGCAGCAGCCCCAGACCGATGTGAGCGGACCGGTTGTGGTTGTCGATGCCCCACAGCGTCGCGGTGCCGACCAGTGTGCCGCCCTGCAGCTCCACCACGGAGAACGGCACGCTTCCCTGTTGTGTGTCGTCCACCACGAGCCGCGGGTCCTTCGAGCCGGGCGTGATCGGACGCCACGGCCCGCCTTCCGCTCGCGAGGCGTTCACCACGTCGTCGTAGAGCTCGGCCCGCAGGACCGGGATGTCGTCCTCGTGCCGGGCCCTGAGCCCGACCTTGTCGCCCCTAAGCATGCGAGCTTCCTATCCGCCCGGCCCGGCCGACGGCAAACCATTAAGCAGTCGTCCCGGTCGGCGGCCGGTCCGCCGGGCGGCGGGGGCGTGCGGGGACTTGTCGTGCGCCGTCGGGTCTGGTTGGGTACCACCTCCACCGGCACGTCGGGCGTGCGCGGCGGATGTGGAGTGGAGCGAGCTACGTGCACAGGACGGAACGGCAGGACGGGTCGTGGACCTTGCCCGAGGGGCTGGGGCAGGCGATCCGGGGCACTGCCGGAGAGATAGCAGCGCTGGTGCGGAGCGCGGGCGATACGGCGCTTGCCGTGCCGGGATCGGAGTGGACCGTCGGTGAGGTCGCCGCGCACCTGGCCGTGGCGAACGAGCTGATGGCCGATCTGGCGGCCGGGCGGGAGCGCCCCTACGGTGACGGAACACCTCAGAGTCTCGCCGCCGCCAACGCCGAGTCCCTGGCCGTCTTCACGGAGCGCCGGGCGGAACCGCTCGCGCGGATGATCACGGAGCAGTGCGAGAGGTTCCTGGACGCCCTGTCGTGCTCCGTGGCCGACGGCGAGGCGCCGGCCACGCCCTTGGGCCTGATGAGCCGGTCCGTTCTCGCGTCGTACCTGCTCACGCATATGCTCGGCCACGGGTACGACCTGGCTCGCGCCCTGGGGCGCCCGCACATGGTCGACCCGGCGCGGGTGAGCCTTTGCATGCCGTTCATGCTCTCGGTCATGCCGCGTGTCGCCGACCCCGAGGCCACGGCCGGGTTCGAGGCCCGCTACCGGATCCGGTTGCGTGGAGGTGAGGCGTTCGGCGTGTCGCTGGCCGATGGTGCCGTGCGGGTGACGCAGGACCCGTCGCCGCAGCGTGTGGACTGCACCATTCTGCTCGACCCCGTCGCCTTCCTGCTCATCGCGCTCGGCCGGCTCAGTCCGTGGCGAGCCATCGCCCGGGGACAGGTCCTCGCCTGGGGCCGCCGGCCCTGGCTCGGCCCCCGCTTCCCCACGCTGTTCACCGCGCCCTGAACCGCTCCCCTCCCCCGACGGTCCGAGGCAGTAGCGGCCGGCGCCGAGACGCTTACGGCACGCACCCGCCAGGACTCACGGGGTCAGAGGGGCTGGATCCGTGTGCGCAGGAGGCAGAATTCGTTGCCTTCCGGGTCGGCCAGGACGTGCCAGCTCTCGGTGCCGGTCTGACCGACGTCGGCGGGCTCGGCCCCGAGAGCGAGCAACCGCTCCAACTCGGTGTCCTGGTCACGGTCGGTGGCGCTCACGTCGATGTGCAGTGGCAGTTTCCCGGTCCGCGGGTCGTCGCTGGGGCTGACGACGAGGATGGGCTGCGGGCCCCCGAAACCGGCGTCGGGCGGCCCGATCGCGATGCTTCCGTCGTCCTCCCGGCCGAGTTCGACGTAGCCGAGGACCTCGCTCCAGAACGCGGCGAGACGCTCGGGGTCCGCGGCGTCGAGGACCAGCTCACTGATGCGGCATGCCATGCCCGTCAGTGTAGGTGGAGCGCCTGGCCGCGGCCGCGGTATTGCCGGCCGGGTCGATCAGCGGTGCTCAGTACGCGGAGTTGACGTTGTCGATGGAACCGTAGCGGTGCGCGGCGTAGTTGGCGGCCGCGGTGATGTTCGCGACCGGGTCGGTGACGCTGTTGGCGGTGCCTTCGACGTGGTAGGCCTTGAAGGTGGGGTCGATCACCTGGAGCAGGCCCTTGGACGGGATCCCGTTCTGGGCGTTGACGTCCCAGTTGTTCTGGGCGTTGGGGTTGCCGCTGGACTCGCGCATGATGTTGCGGTGCAGGCCCTCGTAGCTGCCCGGGATGCCCTTCTCCTTCATGATGGCCAGCGACTGCTTGATCCAGCCGTCGAGGTTCCCGGCGCTGCCGGTGGAACCCTTGGCGTCGGCGTGGCTGTCGCTGGAGGCAGCCGAGACGCTGTGGGCGGTCTTCGGCGCCTCGGCGGCCTGCGCGGAGGCCGGCATCAGCGTGAGGGCCACGGTCGCGGCGCCGGTCGTGGCCATGCCGGTCAGAGCGAGGGTGCGCAGGCGGGCAAGGCGGCGGTTGGCGGTGATCGCGGTCATGTGAAAGGGACTCCTGGGAGACGTCTGAGTGGCGCCGGCCGGGTGCCGGTCACGATGCGGGCTTCGGTACCAGGGCCCGTACTGCGCTACGCAGCGGGCAGGCCCGGCGGTGATCACCCGGTCGCCCCGCGGCTCGCCGGGCAACGACCAACATGTTTAGCGGCCCGACGAAACCATGCAAGAGTGTGACCTACTACCCAAGGGCGTAGACATTCCACATATCGGACTTCTCGCGGCTCAAGGCCCGCGTTCGCTCCGGACCGCTTCTACGATCCTGCATAGGACGTGACATGGCTCCTATGGGCCGTATCACCCGTTTTCGCGCGGATCGGGCTCCGTGCCCGGCCATGTGAGACCCACGCCGACGCCGCCCTCGCGCCGGAACGGATCGCGGATCCGGGTGGAGGATGGCTGCCGCCCGCCGCACCGCGCGGGGAAGCTCACGGCGCCCCTCCCCCACGTGCGGGCCGTCAGCGGCGGAGCGTGTCCCGGGGCTCTGACCACGCTCCGCCCGTCGTCACCGGGTCACTGGCCGACTCGTCCGTCGACGCACTCGCGCAGCAGGTCGGCGTGTCCGCAGTGGCGGGCGTACTCGTCGATCCTGTGCACCAACAGTTCCCGGACGGCGATCCCGTCCTTCCCGACACGCTCGCCCAGATCCTCGTGCTCGGCCAGCGCGGCATCGGTCGCGGCCTGCTCGCGCTCGAGGTCGGCGTGGGCCGCGTCGACCACGGCCTGTTCGGCGACGGCTCCGAGGAAGTCCGCGTCCCTCCCGCCGTACAGCTTCGGCAGCGGTTCGTCGTCGCCGAGCCAGTTGCGCCAGTCCCGTTCCACCTCGGCGAGGTGGCGGAGCAGGCCGAGCAGCGACATCGTCGACGGCGGGACCGACCTGCGGGCCAGTTGTTCCGGGTCCAGGCCCTCGCACTTCATCCGCAGGGTCATGCGGTAGTTCGTCAAGTAGTCCTGAAGTGTGGCGAGTTCGCCGTCCGGACTGTTGCCGTTGTCGCGGGGGTCGTCGTCCGGGTCGGCCCACATGTCGGGGTAGACGGTCGCCTGGGTCCATCGTGCGGGTTGATCGCTCATGCGTTGCATGGTGCTGACCGACGGCCCAGGTCCGCCACCGGGTTTCGGATTCGCGCCCAGGGCAGCCTCGGGCCGCGTGCCGGCGCCGGTCAGCCGGGGGTCCGCGTCAGGGGCGGATCAGCGGCACGTCAGGGGGTCCTGCCAGTGTTGTTCTCGTGAACGGGCCGGGAGGAACACCGGACCGGGAACGAGGAGAGGTGCCCGGAGTGGTTGATCGGGGACCAGCGAGCACGCTCATGGTCGGGCCCCTGCGGGGGTCCACGCAGGTTCGAATCCTGCCCTCTCCGCCGCAGGGGCCACCACCCCGGCCCGCCCGGTACGGGGGTCGGCCGGGGATCAGACGACCGTGAGGACGATCTTGCCCGTGGTCCGGCCCCGCTCGCCGATCTCGTGCGCCTTCGCGGCGTCCGCCAGCGGCAGGACCGTCTCCACCACAGGCTTCAGCGCGCCCCGCTCCACCAGGGCGGCGATCTCGCGCAGGCCCAGGTGGTCCGGTTCCACCAGCATCCACACCGCCCGAACCCCGTCCTGGGTCGCGGGTACGTCGTCGGGGCCGGGCAGGGTGATCAGCCGGCCGCCGGGCCGTAGCACCTTCACCGAGCGCTCGGCGGTCTCCCCGCCCAGTCCGTCGAGCACCACGTCGACATCGCTGACGACGTCCTCGAACCGCACCGCGCGGTAGTCGATCACCTCGTCCGCGCCAAGCGTCCGGACCAGGTCGTGCTTGTCCGCGCCGGCGGTGCCGACGACATGCGCGCCGCGGGCCTTGGCGATCTGCACCGCGAAGTGGCCGACGCCGCCGCCCGCCGCGTGCACCAGCACCCGCTCGCCCGGGCGCACGTTCGCCGTGTCCACCAGGGCCTGCCAGGCGGTCAGCGCGGCCAGCGGCAGGGCGGCCGCCTCCACGTGCGTGAGGTTGGCCGGCTTGGGGGCGAAATGCCGGGCCGGTGCCACCACGTGGTCGGCATAGGCTCCCGCCTGGCGCGGGAAGAGCGGCATTCCGAAGACCTCGTCCCCGGGACGCCACATCCCCACGCCCGGGCCGACGGCCTCGACGACGCCGGACACGTCCCAGCCGACGGCGGGAACGGTGCCCCAGTCGATGAGGGCTCCGCCGGCGCGGGTCTTCCAGTCCACCGGGTTCACTCCGGCCGCGTGCACCCGCACCAGGACCTCGTTCAGTCCCGGCTCGGGGCGCTCGACCTCACGCTGGACCAGGTTCTCGGGTCCGCCCCACCGTTCCACAACCACCGCTCGCATGCCGTCCGCCTCGTCTTCCGTCTCGAAATCCACACGTCACCGGGGCTCCCCCGGCGCTACGCGGTCCACCATCCGGGAGACGGGCCCGCCACGGTGTTGGCCGTCTGGCCACTGTGTGACAGGATCTGGCCATGGGTGACATGCGAGCGTCGAGGACGACGGGGACACCGGATCGGGCGGTGGACGCGCCGCCTCGCCGGCACCGGATCGCGGTGCTCGCCCTGCCCGGGGTACCGCCCTTCGAACTGGGCATCCCCTCCCGTGTGTTCGGCAGCGTGGCGGACGCCGAGGGCCGCCCGCTCTACGACGTCACCGTCTGCACCGCCGACGGTGCGCCGGTGCTCAGTGACGCGGGCTTCACCGTGCAGCCCGCGGCCGGGCCCGAGGCCGTGGCCGCCGCGGACACCGTGATCGTCCCGCCCACGCACGCCATGCCCGAGCTGGGCCGCGGCGGCCCGCTGCCTCCGGAGGTGACGGCGGCCATCGCCGGGATCCGGCCCGGCACCCGCCTGGTGTCCATCTGCACCGGCTCCTACGTACTGGCCGCGGCCGGGCTGCTCGACGGCCGGCCGGCGACAACCCACTGGAACCTGGCGCCGGAGTTCCGCCGCGCCTACCCGAAGGTCAGGGTGGACGAGGATGTGCTGTTCGTCGACGACGGCGACGTGCTGACCTCGGCGGGCGTGGCCGCGGGCGTCGACCTGTGCCTGCACATGATCCGCCGCGACCATGGCGCGGCCCTCGCCAACCGGGCCGCCCGCATGTGCGTCGTTCCGCCGTGGCGGGACGGCGGACAGGCCCAGTACATCGACCGGCCGGTCCCCGAACCCACCCTGGCCAGCACGACCGCCACCCGCGCCTGGGCGTTGGAGCACCTCGACGAGCCGCTGACCCTCCTCCAGCTCGCCGGACACGCCCGGATGAGCCTGCGCACCTTCACCCGGCGGTTCCGCGACGAGGTCGGCATGACCCCGGTGCAATGGCTCACCGCCCAACGGCTGGAACTGGCCAAGCAGTTGCTGGAGACCACCGATCTGTCCATCGACCTGGTCGCGCACCGGGCCGGCTTCGGCTCCGCGAACTCCCTGCGCGCGCACATGCGCACCACGTTCGGCGTCTCCCCCGCCGCCTACCGGCGCGCCTTCAGCCCCAACGACCTCGCCGGGGCCCTGTGACGCTCAGCCGGTCCCCGCGCGGACCACGGACACGACGAGGCCGCGCTGGCCGCCCTGAGACGCACGACGGGCGCCCAGCCCGCCGGGCCTCCCGCGCCGACGACCGCACCGGCCGACTCCGCGCCTTCGGGAGCCTGGCCCTCGTCCCGTCCGAACCGCGCGTCTTTGACGGCGAGTTCCAGCAGCCGTGCGCGCGGATCATGTGCCGGCAGGGCCACTTCCTCGACGTCCACGCCGGTGTCCGGGATCAGCTCCGCCGCGGCCACGCCATCCGCCTGCGCCAGGCCTCACCGACCCCCGCCGCGCCCCTCCGCCTGATGGCCCGTCGCCCCGGGGCTCGCGCACCCGCCGGTCGATGGGACGGCGTTGCGCACGCCGTCCAGGGCCGGCCGCGTCTAGCCTCGGCGCGTGGGGCAGCCGGAGCAGCGCGCAGAGGGCGCGGGACCGTTCGTCACCAGGCGGACGTGGCACCGTCCCGGCGGCGAGACCGTGGTGTGGGAGTCGCGGGCCGCACGGCGGCGCGGAACCGTCGTCGTCCGGCCGCCCGGTGCCGCACATAGCCGCCGAGCCCCCGCGGACGCCGTGTCCGTCGGCCGGCTGCGCAGGCTCAACGCCATCACGGCGACCGCCTTCGTCATCGGCGGAGCCCTCTTCTCGGTGGGCGCGGGCGTCGCCCAGTTCGGCTCCGGTGACGCCCTCGAGTGCGCCTCGGTCTACTTCGCCGGTGGTCTGTTCTTCAACACCGGCGGCTACGTGTCGCTGCTCCAGGTGATCAACGCGCCGGTCCACACCGAGGGCCGGCTGACCACGCGCCGCTGGCGGTGGTGGAGCTACGAGCCGATGCGGGTGGACTGGCTGGGCGCGTTCGTCCTGTTCGCCGGCACGCTCGTGTTCGCCGTCAACCTGATCGACTCCTTCCTGCGGGGCCTGAGCGTTCCGCAGATCAACCGGTTGATCTGGGTGCCCGACGTGATCGGCTGCGTGCTCTTCCTGGTCTCCGGGCATCTGGGCTTCACCGAGATCTGCCACCGCGGCCGCCCCTGCGCCCACCCACGCGATCTGGGCTGGTGGATCGTCGCCGTGAACCAGCTAGGCTCGATCCTGTTCATGGTCTCCGCGCTCGCCGCCTTCACCCGACCGGCCACCGGCGGCCTCGTCAACGCCGGCATCGCCAACTGGGGCACGCTCACCGGCGCCCTGTGCTTCTCCGTCGCCGGCCTCCTCCAGCTCCGCGAACGCCCCTGACGGGCCCGGGCCGACCACTGCGTGCGCTGGTCCGCTGCGCGCGGTCACCGGGTGCCGGGGGCCAAGGCCGAGATCCACGGCCGGTTTTTCATCATCAGCGGCGGACAGGGGGTACAAGAGACACACAGGGGCCTCGCACGCGCGTCCAGAAAACGGCACGTAGGCTCACAACCCGACGAGCTGGAGGCGAGGACATGGGGCGGCCGGAGAGCACAGAAACCCGCCATGAGCGGTTTCGGACGGTGTCTTCCTCCCGGCTGGTCCGCGCCCTGGAGGCCATCGGTGCCGGCGCCTACGCCGTCGACGAACAGGGCCGTATCGTCGCCGTCAACACCCGTGCCGGGCACCTGCTCGGCCGGAGCGCCCAGGATCTGATCGGTCAGGACGCCCACGACCTGCTGCACCGCGGGCCACAGGGACAGCGACTGCCCGCCGCACAGTGCAGCATGCGGGAGGCGTTCCACTCCGGGCACCCGGCACACGGCCTCATCGACTACTTCGCGCACGCCGACGGCTCCGTGCTGCCCATCTCCTGGTCGATCACGCCTTACGACATCGGGAGCGAAGCGAGCGGCACCCTCGTGGTGTTCCACATACTCGAACGACCGCACCCGGCCGGCGCGCACCCCGGCGAGGCAGCCCAAACACTCACCGACCTGGAGCGACTGGCTCTCCTCGCCGAGACCACCACCCAGCTGACCTCCACCCTCGACGTCGACGAGGCGCTGCGCCGGCTGGTGGACCTGGTCCTGCCCCGGCTGGCGGACTGGGCCGTCATCGACCTGATCACCGAGCGTGACGAGGTGCGGCGTGCCGTCGTGGTGCAGGCCGACGGCGGCGCACTGATCCGTCACGAGGAGCTCCAGGGACCGATGCCGCCGGTACCGGAGACGTCCCCCATGCCCCTGTCCCGGGCCCTGCGGGGTGTCGCCTCGACGCTCGCCGGCCCGGAGACCTATCGCGGCGACCCGGACTCCGGCATCGCGGTCGAACAGCGCCGTCTGTTCGACGCCACCGGCATCCGCTCCGCCGCCATCGCGCCCATCCGCAGTACCCGGGACGTCCTGGGCGCACTGACGCTGGGCCGCGCCGGGCAGCCGGACGACTTCACCGTCACCGACCTCACCCTGCTGGAGGACATCGCCCGGCGCACCGGCCTCGCCCTGGACAACGCGCGCCTCTACCAGCGGCAGCGCGCGATCGCCGAGACCATGCAGAACCATCTGCTGCCCCAGATGCCGCGCGTGCCCGACCTCCAGATGACGGTGCGCTACCTGCCCGCCCCGGACGCCTCGCAGGTCGGCGGTGACTGGTACGACGCGTTCGCCCTCTCCGACGGTGCCACCGCGCTGGCCATCGGCGACGTCGTGGGCCACGATCTGGAGGCCGCCGCCGGCATGGCGCAGCTGCGCAACATGCTCCGCGCCTACGCCTGGTCCCAGCAGAAGCCGCCCAGCAGGATCGTCTCCCGGCTCGACGAGGCGATCATGCCCATCACCGACGTCGCAATGGCGACGCTCATCTTCGCCCGGCTGACCCGGACCGGCGGCGGCCGCTGGGAGCTGTCCTGGACGAACGCCGGTCACCCTCCACCTCTGCTCATCACCCACGACGGCCTGACCGAGTACCTCACCGACGGGCACGGCATTCTGCTCGGCACCGGCGCCGGCGCCGGCCGGCCCGACGCCACGATCACGCTGCCGCCGGACAGCACCCTGCTGCTCTACACCGACGGCCTCATCGAAGCACCCGGCCGCACCCTCGACGAGGGCATGAACGAGTTGCGCCAGCACGCCGCCGCCCTGGCCCACCGCCCGCTGACCTCCTTCACCGATCAGCTTCTGCAGCGCGTGCGGCCACCCGGCCTCGACGACGTGGCCCTCCTCGTCCTGCGCACACCGCCGGGCCCCCACCCGGACAACGCGTAGGCGCGGCCCCCGCGGCCTCGCCGCGCGGAGGCACACCCCGGGACCGCCCGCGCTGCGCGCGACGCGTACCGTGCGAGCGGGCGGGGACGCGCACAGGGCGGGGAAGGACGCCAGGTCACCAGCCGGTTCGCGGTGCCGCCCCGCCCGGGGCAGCCGTCGCCCGCCACGCCGCTCCCACCGGCCCCGCCGTGAAAGGACCTCGTGCTCACCTCCTACGCCGCCCACTTCGACACCCCGGCCGGGTACCTGGACTTCGCACGGTTCGGCCCGCCCTCGCGCGATGCCGTGGCCGCCACCGCACGCGCGATGGACGAGGCCGCGCAGGCGGGCCACACCACCGTGGACGATCTGATGCGCGCGGAGGAGACGGCACGCCGGGCCGCCGCCCGTCTGGCGGGGAGCGACGCCGAGCGCACCGTGCTGCTGCCGAACGCGTCCACCGGTCTGTTCCACGCCGCTCTCGGCGTCCGGGACGGCGTGGTCCTAGTGCCGCGGACCGACTTCCCGGCGAACCACTACCCGTGGCGGCGTACCGCCGAGCTGGGCCGGGCCACGCCCCGCTGGCTGGACCCGGAGCCCGGCGAAGGGGTCACCGCCGACCTGGTCCGCGCCGCCCTCACCGACGACGTGGTCGCGGTGTCCGTCAGCGCCGTCGACTTCCGCACCGGTTTCCGTGCCGATCTGGCGGCGCTGCGCGAGGCGATCGGGCCCGGCCGGCTGCTCATCGTGGACGCCATCCAGGCGTTCGGTGTGACCGAGATGGCCTGGGAGGCGGCAGACGTGGTGGTCGCGGGTGGCCAGAAGTGGCTGCGGGCCGGCTGGGCCACGGGCTTCGCGACGCTGTCCGACCGGGCCCTGGACATGTTGGAGCCGGTTCTGACCGGCTGGACGGGCGTGCGGGACGCGGGCGTGTTCGACGGCGTGGAGCATGCGCCCGCCCTCTCCGCGCAGCGATGGTCCATCACGAATCTCAGTCCCGTGACGGCCGCCGCGTTCGCCGCCGCCCTGGACCTCGTCGAGCGGCACACCGTCACCGCGATCGAGGCGGCCATCGCCGCGCGGATCACCGAACTCACCGAGGTGATCCACCGCTACCGGGGCCGGGTCCTGTCCCCCACCGACCCCGCCCGGCGCGCGGGCGTCCTCTCCTTCACCGTGCCCGGCCACGATCCGTCGCGCGTCGCGAAGGCGCTGCACGCCGAGGGCATCGCGCTCACCTGCCGGGAGGACTCGCTCCGGCTCTCGCCGCACGCCTCCACCCCGCCGGAGGTGTCCGAGCGGCTCGCCGCCGCGCTCTCCGCACTGCCGCACCAGCGGTCCTGACACCGGCCGGCCGGATGCCGGGGGCAAGGGCCGGTGTGCCCTGGGCCCAGGCATCGCAGGCCGGGTCACGGGGCACCCGAGTGAAGGAAACGGGGAGGTGCGCGTGGTGGGCGATGACGGCTTGGGCCTGGACGAGGTGTTGCGGGCGGCGGAGGATGCCGCCCCGGGCGAGTCGGTGGACGTGGTGGCCCGGAACCTGGAGAAGCGGTTCTCGGCGGCACAGGTGTCCTTCCTGCTCGTCGACATGCTCGGCCGGGAAGCCGTGCGGCTGCCCAGAGCCGGTACGGCGGCTCAGGCGCCCGGCGAGCCGGAGAGGATGGAGCTGGCGGGCAGCGTCTACGACCGGGTGCTGCGCTCCCAGCGGCTGCACCAGGAGGACGACGGCATGGTCGGCTGCCGGTTGGTGGCGCCGGTGACGAACCGCGGCGACTGCGTCGGCGTGCTGGAGATGGTGGTGCCGCAGGCGGACGACACGGTCCGCGACGCGGTGACGCGGGCGGCGCACGCGCTCGCGTACATCGTGGTGACCGACCGGCGCTTCACCGACCTCTATCACTCGGGGCGGCGCACCACCACCATGAGCCTGGCGGCGGAGATCCAGCACCAGCTGCTGCCGTCGGCACCCTGCTGCGAGGCGGCCCACTTCACCCTGGCGGGTGGTCTGGCTCCGGCCGACGACATCGGTGGCGACACCTACGACTACGCGCTGGACCAGGATGTTCTCCATGTGTCGATCACGGACGCGATGGGTCACGACACGGCCTCGGCGCTGCTGGCCACGCTGACCGTCAACGCCCTGCGCGGGGCGCGCCGCGCCGGCCGCGGCCTCCTCGACCAGGCGTATGCGGCGCACCATGCGATCGCCGCCAACACCCGCGGCATGACCACCGGCCAGTTGCTCCGCGTCGAGCTGGAATCCGGCGCCTGCGAGCTGGTGAACGCGGGCCACCCCTGGCCGCTGCGGCTGCGCGGCGGCCGGGTCGAGGAACTGCGTCTCAAGGTCAACCTGCCGTTCGGGGTGCCCGCTCGGGTCGCCTACGAGGTGCAGCGGTGCCGCCTCGAGCCGGGTGATCGTCTGGTGCTGATCACCGACGGCATGCAGGACCGCGGGGCCGCCGCGATCGATCTGCCCGCCCTCATCAGGGACACCGCCGACGAACACCCCCGCGAGGTGGTCCGGTGCCTGACCACGGCGGCCATCGACGCGTGCGGGGGGACGCTGGCGGACGACGCCACCACCCTGGTGCTGGACTGGCACGGCAGCCGGTCGGGACTGCGCACCACCAACGGCGGCTCCAACATCGGCACCGGGTGACCGCGCGACGCGGGCCGCGCGACGGCACGGGTCAGGCCGGCGAGCCGGGGCCGGCCGGGATGTGGACGGTCATGATCAGACGGCAGGTCCCGGTGCCCGCGCCGCGGTAGGTGTGGGCGGTGTCCCCGTCGAAGGTGGCGGTCTGTCCGGCTTCGACGGGGTGCTCGGTGCCGTCGACGATCAGGGTCATCCGGCCGGCGGTGACGCTGACGGTCTCCACGACGCCGGCCTGGTGCGGGTGGCTGGTGTACTCCTCGCCCGGCTCCAGGTTCCAGCGCCAGACCTCCACCGGGGCCGGGCCCGCGGTGGTCAGCATCAGCCGGGCCTCGCTGCCCCGAGGGCCGGTCCACAGGGGGGTGAGAGCGCCCTCGGACACGACGCGCACGCGCCCCTCGGTCCGGCCCTCCATCAGGGCGGAGACGGAGACGCCGAGGGTGTCGGCCAGCCGCACGAGGGTGGCGAAGTTCGGGTTGCCCTGCGCCTTCTCCAGGGCGACGAGGGCACCCTTGCTCACCTGGGCGCGCCGGCCGAGTTCGTCCAGCGAGAGTCCAGCGCGGGCGCGGGCCGCCCGGACGTTGCGCGCGAGCGTCCGCAGGGCCGCCTCGGTCTCCGCCATCCGTTCACCATCCTTGCCAGTGGACCACTGGAATGCACCGCCCGGTCGTTCGGTTGACACCATCCGGTCGGTTCGCTGTACGGTTCAGTCGTTCCATTGATAGTAAGGGATGCACCGTGATCGCTCTGCTGCTTGCCCTGGGCAGCTCCCTCGCCTACGGCTGCGCCGACTTCCTCGGCGGCCTCGGCGCCCGCAAGGCCCACGTCCTGCGCACCGTCATGGTCGCCGCTCCCGCCTCTCTCGCGGTGGAGCTGCTGCTGTGGCCCGTCCTCGGTGCCTCGTTCGGCGCCGGTGCCCTCGCCTGGGGGGCCGCCTCCGGGGTCGCCTCGGCCGCCGCGTTCGCGCTGCTGTACAGGACGCTGGCGATCGGCCCGATGAGCGTGCTGTCGCCGGTGACCGCGCTGGTGTCCGCCGCGCTGCCGGTCGCCGTGGGGCTGCTCCAGGGCGAGCACCTGACGCCGGCCGGGCTGGCCGGCCTGCCGCTCGCGCTCGTCGCCGTCGTCCTGGTGAGCGCCGGACACGGTGCCCGCTCCGCGCGGATCTCCCGGACGGCACTGCTGCCGGCCTTCGGGGCGGGCGCCGCCATCGCGCTCCAGCTGGTCTTCCTGCACCAGGCGCCCGCGGACAGTGGCGTGGCCCCGCTGATCGTGGGCCGGGCGGTGACCTCGGCCGTCACCCTGGGCGCGGCCTGGATGCTGCGCCGCAGACTGGGCGCGGAGCGGCCCGCGTACGCGATGTCCGCGGCCGCGGGGGTGCTGGACTCGCTGGCGAATCTGCTGTTCCTGCTCGCCGTCCGCAGCGGAGACCTCACCGTCGTCGCCGTGACGACCGCCCTGTACCCGGCCGGCACGGTCCTGCTCGCCCGTGGTGTGCTCGCCGAACGCATCCACCGCGGCCAGCTCGTCGGCCTGGGCACCGCCGCCGTCGCCGTCGGCCTCCTCGCCCTCACCTGATCCGCCGCCACTCCCCCTCACAAGGAGAACCGCATGTTCATCCAGCCCTGGGACGCCTCCCTGGACGACACCGAGTGGCAGAGCTGGATCGCCGGCGGCCACGACTTCGGCCAGCTCAGCGTCAACGGGCTGCCAGGCCGGCCGCCCGCCGTCGTCCCCACCCACTTCACCACCGACGACGGCCGGCTGCTGATACACCTCGCCCGGCCCAACCCGGTCTGGGAGGCCATCGAGCACGACCCGAACGTCACCTTCACCGTGTTCGGCGACTACGCCTTCATCCCCGGACCCTGGCGCGCCAGGACCGGCACCGCGCCCACCGACGGCGTACCGACCAGCTACTACGCGGCCGTGCAGTTCTCCTGCCGCGCCCGCGTAATCGACGACCCCGAGGCCAAGGCAGAGCTGCTGCGCCGCCAGATGGCGCACTTCCAGCCCGAGGGCGATCATGCCCCGATCGACCCCGACCGGCCGCCCTACGGGCGCATGCTGCCCGGCATCCGCGGCCTGGAACTGGAAGTCGTCGGCGTGCGGGCCAAGTTCAAGTACGACGACCACAAACCCGTCGAGCACCGCACGGCCGTCGCCGGTCGTCTCACCGAGCGCGGTCAGGGCCTCGACGCGTCCACCGCACAGCAGCAGCTGCGCCGCCTGGACCGCATCGGACCCTGGAAGCGCTGACCTCCCGCCCCAGCACGCGCGCGAAAAGGATCCCCCTCATGACCGTCTTCCGTATCAGCGCCGCCGTCTCCGACGCCTTCCCCGACACCCTCATCGCCGTGGTCACCGCCGCCGGCCTGCGCGGCCACGAACCCTGGCCCGACACCGCCGCGGCCCTGGAGGCCCTGGAGCGGCAACTCGCCGACGGCAGCTGGCAGCCCGCCGACGAGCAGGACCCCCGCATCGACGCCTGGCACACCGCCTACCGCTCCTTCGGCACCAACCCCCGCCGCATCCGCCCCAGCGTCGACGCCCTCGGCCGCCGCCTCGCCAAGAAGGGCAGCCTGCCGCGCATCAACCCTGCCGTCGACTCCTACAACGCCGTCTCCGTCCGCCACGGCCTGCCCGCCGGCGCCTTCGACCTCGAGCACGTCACGGGCGAGGTCGACATCCGGCACGCCGACGGCAGCGAGGAGTTCACCCCCCTCGGCGAACCCGGCACCATCGAGAATCCCAAGCCCGGCGAGATCATCTACGCCGACGCCACCGGCGTCCTGACCCGCCACTGGAACCACCGCGACGCCCACCGGACCCGGGTCACCGAGGACTCCGGCCGGGTCGCCTTCGTCCTGGAGACCCTCCACGCCACCCGCGACGGCCACCTCCTCAAGGCCGCGGCCGACGAACTGCAGGGTCTCCTCGTCCCGCGCGCCGAGGGGACCGCCGTCCACTTCCTCAGCCCGGCTCAGCCCCGCGTCGACGTCTGAGGCGTCGGCCGCGGCGGCCGCGGCGGCCGGCGTCCGGTCCCGGCGCCGCCTTCCGCCGGCGACAAGGCCGGCGCGTCACTCGTGGGCCTCGAGGAGTTGGCGGGTGCGGTGCAGCAGGGCCTGGCGCACCGCGTCCGGCGCGAGGACCCGGAGCGGTGTGCCGAGGCCGAGGAGATAGCGGGCGAGGCCGTCCGCGTCCGGACCGCCCATGTCGACCAGGGTCGCGTCGGGGCCGTCCGGGCGGTGGGTGCCGATCGTCGCGGGGATGAGCCGTAGCGCCGCGTCCATGGGCAGGGGGAGACGGATGGTCGCCGAGAGCGGGTAGGGGCCGTTCGCGATGTTGCGGGAGACCAGACGTGCCGGGTCGGGCGGGTCCGTGAGGTCCGCCGGCCGGCCGGTGGGCTGCAGCCGGCCGACCCGGTCGGCCCGGAACGTCCGCCACTCGGCGCGCGCCACGTCCCGGGCGACGAAGTACCAGCGGCGTCCGGTGCACACGAGACGGTACGGGTCGACCTCGCGGAGCGTCGCCCGCCCCTGCGCGTCGGTGTACGACAGCCGGGCACGCTCTCCCCGCCGGCAGGCGACCGCCAACTCCAGCAGCAGGCCCGTCCTGATCCGCGGTCCGTCGGCCGTGGGAAGGCTGACGAACGCGTCGTCCAGGTCACCGAGCCGTTCCGCGATCCGCCGGGGCAGCACCTGGCGCAGCTTCAGCAGAGCGGAGAGTGCGGCCTGGTCACCGCCCATGGCGTTGCTCTGGGCCGCCTCCCGCAGGCCGGCCGCCACGGCAAGTGCCTCCTCGTCGTCGAGGATCAGCGGCGGCACCCGGGAACCGGCGTGGAGGCGGTAGCCGCCCCAGGGGCCGGCCTCGGAGTCCACGGTGTAGCCGAGCTCGCGCAGCCGGGCGACGTCCCGGCGGACCGTGCGGTCCGTGACCTCCATGCGCTCGGCCAGTTCGGCGCAGGTCCATGACGGCCGGGAGGACAGCAGGGACAGCAGCCGCAGCAGACGGGCGGAGGAGCTGATCACCCGGGGAAGTTTTCCACACCACGCCACAACCCGGACCGTAACTGTCCGGGTCAGGTCCTAGCGTTCCCCTCATGAGCACGGACACCACTTCCGCACCCGCGTTCCGCTACGCCGCCGTCACCTTCGACTGCGCCGACCCCGCCGAAATGGCCCGTTTCTACGGCGAGTTGCTCGGCATGTCGGTCCACTACTCCAGCGACGACTTCATCCTGCTGGGCAGGGAGGGCACGACCGGCCTCGCCTTCAACCGCCTGGCCGACTACCGCCCGCCCACCTGGCCGGACCCGACCCAGGAGAAGCAGGCCCACATCGAACTGGGCGTGGACGACCTGGACGTCGCCGAGAAGCGACTGCTCGATCTGGGCGCCACCAAGCCCGGCTTCCAGCCGCAGCCCGAACGCTGGCGCGTGCTGCTGGACCCGGCCGGCCACCCGTTCTGCATCACGACCCTGGTCTGACACGTCCTCGTGGCTCACCGTCGTCGCGGCCGGCGTCCTCGCCGTGCCGCGTGCCGGTGACCGGGCACCGCCTGTCAGCGGACGCGGCCGGTGTTGAGCCGGGCGGCCTGGCGCGTCAGGTGGTCGCGCTCGGCGAGGTTGGGTGCCTTGCGGGCCGCCTCGGCGTACAGCCGTGCCGCCGTCGCCAGGTCGCCGTCGCGTTCGTGCAGGTACGCCGCCACCGCGGTGTGCCGGGGCAGCGAATCGTCCAGCGCCGCGAGCGCCGCCAGCCCGGCGCGCGGTCCGTCGGCCTCGCCCACGGCGACGGCGCGGTTCAGCCGGACGACGGGGCTGTCGGTCAGGCGCGCGAGTTCGTCGTACCACTCGACGATCTGCACCCAGTCGGTCTCCTGGGCGGTGGGCGCGTCGGCGTGCAGCGCCGCGATGGCGGCCTGGGCCTGGAACTCGCCCAGCCGGTCACGGGCGAGGGCGGCCTGAAGGACTTCGACGCCCTCGGCGATCGAGGCGGTGTCCCACCGGCGGCGGTCCTGCTCGGCGAGCGGGACCAGGCTGCCGTCGGGCGCGGTCCGGGCGGCGCGCCGGGCGTGGTGGAGCAGCATGAGCGCGAGCAGTCCCGCCACCTCGGGGTGGTCGATCCGGGCCGCGAGCTGCCGGGTGAGGCGGATGGCCTCGGCCGCGAGGTCGATGTCGCCCGAGTAGCCCTCGTTGAAGACCAGGTAGAGGACGCGCAGCACGGTGGTGACATCACCGGGCCGGTCGAACCGCACACCTCGCACGGTGCGTTTGGCCCGGCTGATGCGCTGCGCCATGGTCGCCTCCGGCACCAGATAGGCCTCGGCGATCTGGCGGGTGGTCAGGCCGCCGACGGCGCGCAGTGTGAGCGCGGCCGCCGACGCCGGTGACAGCGAGGGGTGGGCGCACAGGAAGTAGAGCTGGAGCGTGTCGTCCGCCGCGGACACCGGCCCGGGCGGCGGCTCCTCGTCGATCCGGTCCTCGCGCCGGCGGCGGGCGGAATCCGCCCGCGTCGCGTCGAGGAACCGGCGCCAGGCCACGGTGACCAGCCAGCCCTTCGCATCCCCCGGCGGGCCGGCCGGCCACGTCCGCACCGCCTCGACCAGTGCGTCCTGGACAGCGTCCTCGGCCGCCGCGAAATCGGCTCCGCGGCGGACGAGGACGGCGATGACGCTCGGGGTGAGGCTTCTCAGCAGCGCCTCGTCCATCGGTCGGGTCACTCCGTGATGGTGGGCGGCGCCGCCAGAAAGGGGCGCACCTCGAGCCACTCGTGGATCGGCTTCCCGCCCGCGCCCGGGGCGGCCGACAGTTCCCCGGCCAGCTCGACGGCGCGCTCGCGGCTGTCCACGTCGATCACCATCCAGCCGGCGATGAGGTCCTTGGTCTCGGCGAACGGCCCGTCGGTGACCGGCGGCCGCCCTTCGCCGTCGTAGCGGACCCACATTCCCTCGGGCGCCAGCGCCTGGCCGTCGACGAACTCCCCGGTCCCTTCGAGCCGGGCCGCGAAGTCGCGCATGTACTGCACGTGCGCGGAGATCTCCTGCGGCGTCCACTGGTCCATCGGCACGCAGTTGACGGCTTCCGGAGCGCCTCGGTAGTGCTTGAGCAGCAAGTACTTCGCCATCGTGTGACTCCTCCGTACTGGTGCGACCCATTGTGGCCGCCTTCACCTCGGGGACGTAGCCGGCCACGGGTTCTCGACATCGTCGCGCGAAGTTTTTTCTCCACGCCGTCCGCCGCCGTCCGCCGCCCGTCACCGAGGCCGCTGAACCCGGTCCCACGTCTGCGCGACGTGGCCGACGTGAGCGGCGACGTCGTGGTAGGTTCGGCGCCGTCGTGCGCCACTGCGAACCGAGGAGGTGAGACCGATCAACGCTTCGACAGGTCGGGACTCCCTCTCTCGCACGGTCCAGGGAGTGCCCGCGTAAGGCATTCCGAAAGGCCAAGGCCATGCGCTTCACTTCCGAGACGTCGTCCGACGGCGTTGCCGAACGACTTTTCCACCTCGATGAGATCCCCGGCGTGCTGTGGACGCCGGAAGGTGCCACAGGTACTCGTCCCCTCGTCCTGATCGGGCACGGCGGCGGCCGGCACAAAAAGGATCCCGACGTCATGGCCCTGGCACGCCGCTTCGTGACCGAGTGTGGTTACGCGGTGGTGGCGGTCGACGCACCCGGCCATGGCGACCGTCCCGTGCACGCGGAGTACGACCGGCTCGCGACCGAGAACCAGGCGCGCGCCGAAGCCGGCGAGGAACTGGCCCCGCTGATCGCCGGCTTCCATGCGCTCGTGGCCCGCCAGACCGTGCCGGAATGGCGGGCCGCGCTCGACGCCGTGCAGGCTCTCGCATACGTCGGCCGCGGGCCGGTGGGCTACTGGGGGGTGTCGCTGGGCTGCGGGCTCGGCGTTCCCTTCGTCGCCGCCGAACCCCGGGTCCGCGCGGCGGTGCTGGGCCTGGGCGGAGCCTCGGCATCGGCGGAGGTCGCCGCGCGGATCACCGTTCCGGTGGAGTTCCTGCTGCAGTGGGACGACGAGCGGGTGCCACGTGCGGCGAGTCTGGCACTGTTCGACGCCCTGGCGTCGGCGGAGAAGACACTGCACGCCAACCCCGGCAAGCACGGAGATCTCCCGGCGTTCGAACTGGACAATTCCCTGCGGTTCTTCGCCCGGCACCTGAACTGACGCCGCCGGTCGACGGGGCATTGGGGCGGATCGCCCGTGCCCCGTCGATATCGGCTTGCGCGATTCCGTCATGCGGGTCAGTGTCGCTCGACACCCGAAGAAGGCGGAGCAGATGACCAGGCAATCCCATCCCGTTGACCACGAACTCGTCCAGGCCGCAGCGCATGTCGCCGGTACGCGCTGCCGGGGCGACAACCACACCATGGCAGCCGCGGCCCGGGCCCGCGACGGCCGGATCGTCACCGCGGTCAACGCCTACCACTTCACCGGGGGACCCTGCGCCGAGCTGGTCGTCATCGGTGCGGCGGCCGCCCAGGGCGCATATGAGCTGGAGACCATGGTGGCCGTGGGCGACCGGGGCCGAGGAGTCGTTCCTCCGTGCGGCCGCTGCCGTCAGGTTCTGCTCGACTACTTCCCCGCGCTCCGGGTCATCGTCGGCAACGGCGACGGCATCCGGGCGGTTCCCGTCTCGGATCTGCTGCCGGAGAGCTACGTCTGGGCCGACCACCAGCTCGACGCCGAGTGAACCGGTGCGGCGCCGGGTGAACCGGCACGGGCCGCACACCGTTGACGGTGGAGGTCAGGGGCGCGTCAGCTTCCCGTCAGCGGTCTCCGGCAGTCTCTTACTTGTGAACGGCACGGGACGACACCCAGCCGGTCAAGGGAGAGGTGCCCGGAGTGGTTGATCGGGGACCAGCGAGCTCGCCTCACGGTCGGGCCTCCTCGGAGGCCCACGCAGGTTCGAATCCTGCCCTCTCCGCAACGCGCGGCCGTCCGGCAGGAACGGACACGGCGCAGGGCCCGTCACGGATGTGACGGGCCCTGCGATCCTCGCGGGGCGAGATGTCAGCGGTTGGTGAGCATGCCCTCGCGGAGCCGGGCGAGGGTGCGTGAGAGCAGGCGCGAGACATGCATCTGCGAGACTCCCAGCCGTTCACCGATCTGGGCCTGCGTGAGTTCCTCCACGAACCGCATGTGGATGATCTGCCGGTCCCGCTCGCCGAGCCCGGCGATCAGCGGGGCCAGGGCATGGAAGTCCTCCACCAGCTCCAGTGCCGCGTCCTCGGTGCCGATGAAGTCCTCCAGCGCGGCCTCACCGTCCGCGCTGCCGTTGATCGTGGCGTCGAGGGAGGAGGAGTTGTAGCCGTTCGCGGCCAGCCGGGCCTCGCGCACCTCCTCCTCGGACAGGCTCATCAGCTCCGCCAGTTCCTTGGCCGACGGCATGCGGCCCAGGCGGCTCTGCAGTTCCTCTGTGGCGCGGGCCAGTTGCACCCGGGCCTCCTGCAGACGCCGGGGCACGTGGACGGCCCAGGTGGTGTCGCGGAAGAATCGTTTGATCTCGCCCACGATGTAGGGGATGGCGAACGAGGTGAACTCCGCCTCCCGCGAGAGCTCGAACCGGTCGATCGCCTTGATCAGGCCGATCATGCCGACCTGGACGATGTCCTCCATCTCCTCCGCGCCCCGGCTCCGGAACCGGCCGGCCGCGAAGCGGACCAAGGACATGTTCATCTCGATCAACGTATTACGGGCGTACTGATACTCGGGCGTGCCCTCTTCCAGCACCGCCAGCTGATGGAAGAACAACCTGGACAGCTCGCGGGCATCCTTGGGGGCCACCCGGGAGGGGTCGGCGACCTCCGGCAGCTCCGCCGACCGCGTTCCCGTCGCCACCATGCTCGTGGACGTCATGCTTCCCCTCCCGAGTTCCAGACCGCCGCTGCTGTCTTCACCACCGCTGCTGCGTAGTGGCCGGCGGCCGATGACGCAGCGCGTACCCCCTCATCCTGCACCCACGCCTGCTGTAAGCACCAATCTGCCGAAGCCGTGGTGTGCGGTGCGCCGGGGGCGCGGGAGGCGCGCGCGCCGGCCGGGTGCGGAAGGCAGCGGACGGGTGCGGACCTTCTCAGGCTCGCGGCACGTCAGCAGCGCGTGGAATGCCGATCCGAGCCACAGGGAAGGGACCGCCCATGACCGAAAGCCTCGACGAGACGGGTCAACGCGGCCCAGAGCCGCGGCCGGATCTCGTGCGGCCCTCGGCGCCGTTCCTGCCCGCCGGCAGTGAGATCCGGCAGGCGTTCATCTGCCAGAGCGCGCCCAACTTCTTCTTCGTCGTCACCTACCTCACCGGCCTGACGATGCTGACCAACACGTACCGGTGCCTCGCGTCACCAAGGACGCCATCTACGTCCTGGACAGCAGCAAGCTGTCCGGCGGCGCGAGCCCAGAGCGCCTGGCCGGCACCATGCCGCGCGACACCCGGCTCGGCCCGGTCACCGGCCGCTGGGGGCAGGTGGACATCCTCGGTCGGCGTCATTGGGTCCACACGCGTTTCCACGACCAGATCGCCGCCGCCGACCGGGAGGCCGGGTTCGCCCGATAAGGCACAGGACAGGGGCAGTTCCGTCTGACGCTGTGACGCGTTGGCAGATGCCCCTGAGCTATGCGAGATCACGGTCCGATGCCGACCGCGTCCACCGCCGCAACCCGCCGTACCCCGGCGCCGTTTGCCCGCACGTGTATGACGAACACCTTTTCACCAACGGCACCTCCCGTCTTCTGGGTTCCTACTGGCTGGAGTCCCCCGACTGGCGGCCTCAGAAGCCCTGCTGCAGCTTCACCCCGCCCCCGCAGCGGCGTGGGGTGAGCGGGGTGCGCCTGGCCCGGACCGCGCTCACCGTGGCCGCGTACGCCCTCATCCTCACCGCACTCGCCCTCACCGCCACCGGCTGACCGGTCGCGTCATCCACTCGGGGTCGCCGAACAGCGAGAGGCCGTGGCGGCCGCGGAAGCGGCGGGCGTGTACGGCGGTGACCGCGGCGGCCAGGGCGAGCAGCAGCAGGGACTGGAGCCGGGCCAGCAGTGGCACGGTGTCGGTGGGCAGCGTGAGTGCGGTGAGTATGCCGAGTCCGCCGTCCAGCAGCTGCTCGGCTCCCCAGAGCAGGGTGAGAACGCGCAGGGACTGACGGAAGCCGGCGTGGTTCTGCCACGCCACGCTCCGCGCCCGGGCGACTTCTCCCCTGTGCAGGCGCTGTCCCAGTTGGAAGGCCGGCGGTCTTCGGGTGAACCCGCTGCCGAGCACCCAGCCGCCGACCACGAGGGACAGCGCCGCGTCCTTGCACAGCAGGAGCCGGGTGCCGCCACCCATGAGGGACGCCACGGCGGCAGTGGCCAGGAGGATCGTGAAGAACAGGTCAACGCCGTCGATCCGGTGCCGGCGCACCGCGCCGGACAGCAGGTGCAGTGCGGGTGGTGCGCCGCTCAGCAGCAGCGCCGACCCCTGGCCGGCCCCGAGAACCCGGGCCGCGTAGTAGACGACGAGCGGGAGGACGAGGTCGACGGCGAGCGTCAGCAGCGGAGCACAGGGCACCCCTTTTCGGCCCGCGCGCCGGTCTCCGGTGGGCTTGCCGGCCGTGCTTGAGCTTCGTTCGTGTTCTGTCGTCGTCCGTGCCATGGCTGCCCGTCCCTCCTCGCCCGCCGCGGGCGCCGCGCCGTGCGGTGCGTCTGCCGTGCCCGGCTGTCCTGAGCCGCGGCCGGACGGCACCGGCCCACGGAGCAACGCTAGGTGCGGGTCGGTAGGAGGCGGATCGGAGCAGGGGTGGAGAGCCGGGGGGAGAAGGGCTGGAGATTTGGGGAGGCGTTCTCCACCGGCCGCACTGCACCCCAGGGTGGAGACCCGCTCCTTCGGCCGGCTGGTGGCCCCGGTCGAGGGGTGTGCCGCCATGACGTGCATCCGCCGCCCGGCGGCCCCGGAAAGTGATTCATGGACGGTCGGCCGAGACAGGTCGACACCGCCCCATGCCTTCGACGGGAGACGCTCATGCACGACGACGGCCGGTACGGACGGCATGCCCGCGGCCGCGGCTGAACGGGGACGCGCCGTGCACTGGCTCTTCGGCGACCAGCTCGGGCCGCACTTCCTCGCCCTCGGCGACGACGGCCCGGGGCGGGACACACCGCTGCTGATGATCGAATCCCGGTCGGTGTTCCGGCGCCGGCGCTTCCACCGGGCCAAGGCGCACCTGGTGCTCTCCGCCATGCGCCACCGGGCCGCCGAGCTCGGCGACCGGGCGACGTACGTACGGGCCGGCACCTACCGGGAGGGACTGGAGCGCGCGGCGGGCGATCGTCCGGTCACCGTCCATCACCCGACGTCCTTCGCCGCCGCACGGCTGGTGCGCTCGCTTCCCCAGGTCACCGTGGGCCCCGCGCGGGGCTTCCTGGTCCCGATGGAGGACTTCGCGGCGTGGGCGGACGGGCACGGCGGAAAACGTCTGCGCCAGGAGGACTTCTACCGGTGGGTGCGCCGCGGACACGACCTGCTGATGGACGGCGACGCCCCTGCCGGCGATCAGTGGAACTACGATCACGACAACCGGCGGCCGCCGCCCCACGACGCGTCGTCACTTCCGGTCCCGGCGCCCTACCGCCCCCGGGAGGACGAGATCGACGACGAGGTCCGCCACGACCTCGACCGCTGGGAGAAGGACGGTGACGTGTCCTTCGTCGGAAGGGACGGGCCCCGGTCGTTCCCCGCGACCCGCGCCGAGGCGCGCGCCGCACTGAAACGCTTCCTCTCCCACCGGCTCGGCACCTTCGGGCCCTACGAGGACGCCGTGCTCGCCGCCGACCCGGTGATGAGTCACAGCCTGCTGTCCTCCTCGCTCAACCTGGGCCTCCTCGACCCGGCCGAATGCGTCGAGCGCGCCGAGGCGGAGTGGCGCGCCGGGCGGGCGCCGCTCGGCAGCGTGGAGGGGTTCGTCCGGCAGATCGCCGGGTGGCGCGAGTACGTGTGGCAGCTCTACTGGTACTTCGGCGAGGAGTACCGGCATTCCAACGTCCTGCGTCACACCGCCCCGCTGCCGGAGTGGTGGAACGAGCTGGACGCCGACGCGGTCGGGGCACGCTGTCTGCACACGGTCCTGGCGCAGGTACGGGACACGGGGTGGACCCACCACATCCCCCGGCTGATGATCCTCGGCAGCCACGCCCTGCAGCGGGGCTGGGACCCCGCTGCGGTCACGGACTGGTTCCACCGGTGCTTCGTGGACGGCTACGACTGGGTCATGGTGCCCAACGTCGTCGGTATGTCCCAGTACGCGGACGGCGGCCGGATGACGACCAAGCCCTACACCTCGGGCGGCTCGTACGTGAACCGCATGAGCGACCTGTGCGGACCGTGCCGCTACCGGCCGGGCGAGCGGACCGGTGAGCGCGCCTGCCCTTACACCGCCGGCTACTGGGCCTTCCTGGACCGGCACCGGGAACGGCTCGGCCACAACCAGCGGATCTCACAGCCCGTGCGGCAGTTGGAGCGGCTCGCCGACCTCGCCGAGGTACGCCGGCAGGAACGCGCGCGGGGTGACGCGCCGCCCTGAGTGCGGCGCGTCGGTCAACGCGCCGGCTCGCGGTCACGCGCGCTCCGCCGCGGTACGGCGCGCCGCGGACGACGCCGAGGCACATCGGTCAGTTTTCGAGAAGCCTCGGCAGCCAGGTTTTCCCTAGTGTCGAAGACATGACCTCCATCGACTCCGTCACTCTCGAGGTGGCCGACGCCGCGGCCGCCGCCCGCTACTGCTCCACCGCCTTCGGGCTCGACTCCTCGCGGGTACGCCTGCGCGCCTGCGAGGAGCCGACGAGCGGCTTCCGCGGCTTCACGCTGTCGCTCGTGGTGTCGCAGCCGGGCAATGTCGACGCCCTCATCGGCGCGGCCCTCGACGCCGGCGCCACCACCCTCAAGCCCGCCTCGAAGTCGCTGTGGGGCTACGGCGGCGTGGTCCAGGACCCGGACGGGACGGTCTGGAAGATCGCCACGTCGGCGAAGAAGGACACTGGCCCGGCCACCCGCGACTTCGACCAGCTCGTGCTCCTGCTGGGCGTCGAGGACGTGAAGGCCAGTAAGCGGTTCTATGCCGAGCGGGGTCTCACGGTGGGCAAGAGCTTCGGCGGCACGTACGTCGAGTTCGCCGCCGCACCGGGATCCGTCAAGCTGGCTCTGTACAAGCGCCGAGCGCTCGCCAAGGACGCGGGGCTGCCCGCCGACGGCAGCGGATCGCACCGACTCGTGCTCTCCGGCGCCGCCGGCCCGTTCAGCGACCCCGACGGATTCGTCTGGGAAGCCACGGCCCCTCTGACGGCCACCGCCTGAGGCGAACGTCCTCCGCCCCCGGAGCGGAGGCAGAGGCCGGTTCAGGGGGTGACCGCGCTCATGAGCACAGACACGGGTCCGTGCCGAAACCCAGGCCGGTGATGTCTCTGTCCCGCAGCGCCCCGCTGTAGGCCTGCACCTCGTCGACGGCACCGTGCAGGTACTCGCCCCAGCCGTCGGCGGTGAGCCCGCGTCCCACCTGGAGCGGGCCGCCGCTGCGCCAGCCGTTCGCGAAGCCGGCGGTCTGCGCGTCGCCGGCCATGCCGTCCAGGTAGAGCCGGATCGTGTCGGCCGCGTCGTCGTACACCACCGCGAGGCGGTGACCCTGGCCCTCGCCGCCGTCGGCCATCTCGAACTGGGAGACGACCGTCTCCGCCGCCCCCGTCTCGTCCTTGACTGGCATCACCAGCTGCCAGGCGTGCCGGGACGGCTGGTAGCGCACCTTGAAGGCGTCGGTGTGCTCGCCCGCCTGCGAGAGCACGGTCATCGGGTGGTCCGGCTCGGCGTCCGCCAGGCGTACCACGGCGGCGATGGTGAAGCTGTCCGCGGTGTCCACGACCGGCTGCCGCGTGGCGGCGTAGGCCGTCCGGCCGTCCAGCCGGAGGTCGCCGTCGCCCTGGAGGGCGTAGGGGACGTCGGGGCAGTCCGGGTCCAGCTCGGGCAGACAGGAACCGTCCGGCCCGCGGTGGATCACCGCTCCCCCGCCGAGGGTCAACGGCTGTCCGCCGTTCTGCTCGGGGCTGGCGGCGTCCGACGCGGTCTCCAGCGACCAGTGACCGAGCAGGGTCGGCTTGCGGTGGCCGAGGCGGTCGGCCTCGTCGGGCACCACGACGCGGTCATAGGCGCGGACGTCTCCGATGTCGCCCTTCCAGGGCCGCAGGCCGTGTGCCTGGCCGATCCGGAAGGCGCCGGACGGCTGAGCGGGTGCGGTCCTCACCTTCGTACCGGTTGCCCGGCCGTTGACGAAGAGCTGTGCCTGGCCGGTCTCGGCGTCGTACAGGCCGAGAACGTGAGCCCATTCACCGGTCTCGGGGACACCGCCCGAGACCTCCCGGCCCCCCACGGTGAAGGACCAGACGGGGCCCGCTTCCCGGCTGCGCAGAGCGAGTGCCACGCCCGTGGAGCCGTCCGTGTTCTGGCTCAGCACCGCCATGTCCTGGTCCGTGCGCCCGGGCCTCACCCAGGCGCCGAACGCGAAGGTCTTGCTCGTGTCGGCCGCCGGGGCGTCAGGGGTGAGGAACGCCTGGTGGCCGCCGTTGAGGTGGGCCGTGGCGGTGAGGCCGGTGCCGGCCGGGGCTTCGCCGCCGAACGTGACCCCCGCGCCGGCCCGCGCGTCGGTCCCGGACTCGGCGGCGGCACTCCTGGAGCCCGCCGCGTCGTCGAGTTCCCACTGGGCGACGGGGGCGTGGCCCGACTTGACGTTGAAGTCGTACGTCGACTGGCCGCTGCTGCGCCCGGCGCGGTCGACGGCACGGACGGTCAGCGTCTCGGGGCCGGAGCTGAGCGGGAGATAGGGGATGGTCACCGCGCCGCCCGGCTGATCCGCCTGGACGGTTCCGTGCGGGCCGCGGATGAAGTCGTAGACGTAGGCGACGACGTCGTCGGAGGGCGAGTCCATGGTGAAGTGGCCGTACACGCCGACTCCGTCCACCCAGAACACATCCGAGGACCGGGGGTAGTCGGGTGAGGTGATCGTCGCCTTCTCCGGGCTCACGTCGTCGTACACGAACTCGCAGGCGGTGCCTTCCTCGCCCGCCGAGCTCCAGGGGGACGCGGTCTGGCCGTCCTTGGCCCGGACGTGCCAGGACACGACCGTGTCCGGTGGGATGTCGGCCGGCAGTTGCAGCGCGAACGGGCTGCCCGAGAGCTTCGGCGTCGTCGTGTAGGTCCGGCGCTGCTCGGCGCCGCCGGTGTCCGTCCACCAGACCTCGAACTCACCGCTGACCTGGCCGCCGTCGGGGTCGTACAACACCGCGCCCAGTTGCGGGGCCGCCGCGACGTAGGCCCGCGCGTCCTTCCCGGCGGCGCACGCCCTGCTGTTGGTGTGCAGGTCCTCCACGAGCGGTTGTGCGGGCGGCACGCCGGTCGCCGCCCAGGACGTTCCCGGTACCGCCAGGACCGTCGCGGCGACGAGCGCCCCCACCGCGGCCGGTCTCAGGCGGTTCCGTCTCTGTCTGCTGTGTACGCGCACGGTTCGGCTCTCTCCCCGGTCGAGTCCGACGATCTTTGTCGCGCCGCAGGCTAGCAACGGCCACTGACGACGCCGAACCGATTTCCCGCCAGGCCGGGGGCAGTTGCCCGCTCGTACACACACGTGGGGCCCGGCCGTCGCGGCCGGGCCCCGTCCACGTTTCAGGCGTGGCGTGTTCTATGCGCGGGGACGCTCGTCTACCAGCGGTACCAGCGTCCCTTGCGGCCGCCGCTGCCCGCGGGCCGGACCACGAAGCCCAGCAGCCACACGACCAGCACGATCACCGCTATCCACCACAGTGCCTTCAGGGCGAAACCCGCACCGAAGAGAATCAGGGCCAGCAGAAGAACCAGAAGCAGGGGAACCATAGTTATCAACCTCCTGGCCACCGGATGCCCTTGGTTCACCTGTACAAGCACACGAATTGGCTGGTTTTTCCCATGGGATGAAGGGCATGTGCGCGTGTTGCGACTTTTCCCGGGGCGGTTCGCGACCGGGCCGCCACCAGTGGGCTCACGCCGGTTCGGGCTGCGGTTCCGGCTTCGCGACCGGCACCGGAACGGGATCCCAGAGCCTGGTGGTGCGTACGTAACCGTGGATCACCGAGGCCATCGCGAGAATGAGGAGCGGTCCGAACACCCACGGATACCTGGCCATTTCGACCGGCAGCCAGCGATAGGAAACGAGAAGCGCGGCGAAGACCGTCGTGCCGTGGACAACGAGCCGGGTCCCCGCGCGGTCCCAGCCGCGTTCGAGGGAGCGCAGGGCCGCCTCGATGGTGAGCGTGAACACGACGCCGGCGACGAGATCCGCGCCGTAGTGGTAGCCGAATCCCAGCGTCGCGGTCAGCGTGGCGATCAGCCAGAAGGTGCCCGCGAAGCGCAGCACGCGGGGACCCTTGCGGGAGTGGAGGAAGATGGCGGTGGCCCACGCGGTGTGCAGGCTGGGCATGCAGTTGCGCGGGGTGATCCCGTCGAACGGCATGTCGTGCGGTCCGGAGATCGGCGTCGCGGTGTCCGGCCACAGGTCGGCCACCGCCCAGTGCCCGCCGTCGGCGCTGTAGGCGAAGACCGGTCCGACCACCGGGAAGACCATGTAGACGGCGGGGCCGAGGAGACCGATGACCAGGAAGGTGCGCACCAGATGGTGGCGCGGGAAGCGCCGCTCGGCCGCCACGTTGCGCAGCTGGTACATCGTGACGACGACGGCGGCGACCGCGAGCTGGGCGTAGACGTAGTCGAGCGCGTGGGCGCCGACCGGTCCCGTGGCGCGGACGAGCCGGCCCACCAGCCAGGACGGGTCGCCCAGCGCGTGGTCGGCGGTGGCCACGTACTGGTCGAGCACCGTCGGGCGGGTCTTGGACGTGATGACCAGCCAGGTGTCGCCCGTCTTGCGGCCGGCCACGAGCAGCAGACCCAGCCCGACGCCCTTGAGCAGCAGGGCACGTTCGGGGCCGGTGCGGCGCGTGACGGCGATGACCGCACAGCCGAGGAGCACCCACAGCGCGCCGTTGCCGAAGGGGTGTCCTTCGGTCAGGTCGGCGCCCGCCGTCCACCGCACCAGCAGGATGACGGCGTCGATGCCGATCGCGGTGCACATCGCGATGATCCGTTGCCGCCAGGTGAGCACGACCATCATCAGCGCCATGCTGGCGTACAACAGGAAGCCCGACTTGGGCGGGAATATCACCTCTCGCGCTTGATTGGTGATCGGCCCCGCCAGTCCGTAGTGGCGCGCGGCGATTTCGAGCGCGATGAGGAACCCGAGGGTCACCACGCCTGCCGCGACCCACAGGATCGTCCGCGGTTCGCGCCACGGGACGGACTTGACTCTGCTGTTTATTCGCGAAAACACCCGCGATGGTATAGGTATCAACTTCTCGGCCGATTTGTTGGTCTTCAGGTGAGTGGGTCGCTATTCGTGCCGGATGGCATGTTCTTCCGGTGCGGAACGGGCGTTCGGGACGCTCGTCTTGAGCCGGATCATGCTATCGGAGCGGTGCGGGTGGATTTGAGCGATAAGCGGCCGAACTGACACCGGTTCCGGCATGGCCGGGCAGGTCACTCCGCGTGGTGGTCTCGCCGGCCGAGGTCACGGAACGTCAATCACGCCCAAGGAAAAGGGCATTCGGACCGGCGGATGACGCGGTGGATCCCGGCACCGGCGAGCAGCGGAGGGACGATATGGATACCCTCACATCAGGCACGTTCCCTGATCCAAAGCTACGCGCCCGGGAGAAGACTCGGTGGCAGCAGACGATGCCGGCGCCCGACCGGCCGGAGCCCCGGAGCTCCTCCGGCATGCCCGCGGGTGCCGCGAGTCGCGTGACGTACGCGTCGCGCCCCTGGTCCCCACCGTCCCGTACGGCCCTGCCGCGGTCGGCGGCGCGGCACCGTCGCCGATCGCCGTGGACTGCCGATGAGTTCTCCGGCCCGGCTTCGCCGGTGGCACAGGCTGCGCAGGCGCGACAGGGAGATGCGTCAGCTCGCGGCGACCCTCATCGACCCCATTCGGGAGAGGCTCAGGGCCACCACCGGAGCGGGCGAAGGCCCTCCCGGTGACGGGGCGGTCCTGCATCCCGAGGACCTGTTCGATGCCCTGGTCGAGTCCGCCAGGCAGTGGCGCGGCGACCGCAGGCTGGAGGTGCACCGTGTGCCCATCCCCCGCGAGTTCAAGGCGACGGGGATGTGGCTGGAGCGCACGGACAGGGACGACGTCATCATCGAGCAGGGCGCCGAGGTCTGGCACCAGGCGCAGATACTCGGTCACGAGTTGTGGCACATGCGGCAGCGCGACGGCTTCGGCGTCCAGCAGCCGGCCGCCGGGGGTTGCGGCCCCCTGGAAGCAGGCCATGCGCACGGCACCCAGCCCGCCGCCGCGCGTTCCCGTTTCGACGACGATCCGGAGAAAGAGGCCGAGTTGTTCGGAATCCGGGTCGGCCAGCAGATGCGGGCGCTGATGGAGCGGGACGTCATCACCGGCGAGACGGCCCGCCGTATCGCCGACGCTCTCAACTATCGGGGAAACCGGAAATGAGCGGGGCGATAAATTACATCAGCTGCGGTCTGCTGTGGGTCGGCCTACTGGCCAAGCTGCCGGATCTGATCCGGCACCGCGGCGAACTCTCCCAGCGCGCCATCAACGGGGTCCTGGCCTTCGCGTCGCTGTGCTTCCTGTTCGGGGCGCCTCCCTCGGTCGGGGTGATCAACCGGGTCAGCGGAGTGCCCAACCTGGCCGCCCCGCTCACCTACGTCTCGGTCACCGCGTACAGCGCTTCGCTGCTGATCCTGATCGCCTGCTGGCGCGGCGGCCCGGCGGTGCGGCGGACGACACGACGCTGGATGTACGGCTACGCGGCCGTTCTCGCCGGTATCGCCGCCCTGTTCGCGCTGGGGACGACACCGCGGGAACGGCGCACCGACTTCGACACGTACTACGCGACGACGCCCTGGATCGCCGAGATGGTCGTCCTGTACCTGGTCGCCCACCTGGCCGCCGTGACGGTCAGCGCCCTGTGGGCGCTTCGCTGGGCCTTCGAGGCGGAGGTGCGCAAGCGGCCCTGGCTGCGGGCCAGTCTGCTGACGATCGGCACCGGCACGGTGATCACCGCCGGGTACAGCGTCTCGAAGCTGATCGCCGTCGTCGCGCGGTGGTCGGGCCGGGACTGGCCGGTGCTCGCCACGTCCGTGCCGCCCGTCTGCGCCGGTCTGGGGGCACTGCTGACGGTGGCCGGGGTCCTGCTGCCGATGGCCGGCTACCACCTGTCGGCGTGGCGCGACTTCTTCCGGCTCGCGTCCCTGGACGCAGCCCTGGACCCCGTCCTCCGCGACCGTGCCCTGCGAGTGGAGCGGCCCCGCTCCCCCTTCCTGTGGGGCACCTGGCGCCGGAGCACCATCCTCAACGGTCTCCACGCGCTCGAGACGCTCTTCGACACCCGGCTCTTCGACGAGGTCCATGACGCGGAGCTCACGAGGACGGGCGACCGGGAGAGGGCCGTGTCCGCGGCGTGGGCCGCCACCATAGCGGCGGCCGCGCAGCGAAGTGCCCAGCCCGTACTCGAACCCGTCGGCGCGCCCACCCGGCTGTCGCACCCCCGCGACTCCGAGGCCCTGGTCCTGATCGCCGACGCCCTGAAGAAGTCCGCGCGCGTGACGCGGACGGCCACCCACATCACACGCGGGGCCGGACCGGCCCGGCCCCGCGTGTGACGACGACATCGCCCATCCCCCCATTCTCACCCGTCCCCCCACACAGCAAGAGGACCTGAACGGAGTCCCCCACCCCATGAGTCTTGTCGTGTATACGGCGGCTTTCCTTCTGGCCCTGGCCGCCATGCTGCTTCGCCGACCACGCACGACTCCCCGCTCACCGCTGACCGTCGCCACCCGGGCCACCACGTTCCTCGCCGCCGTCTGCTTCGTCTGGGCGGCCCCGGTGACCCTCGCGGCGGTCAACCACGCCACCGGCATCCCCAATGTCGGCGCCCCGCTCACCTACGGCTCGATCTCCGCCTTCAGCTGCTCGCTGATCATCCTGCTGATCCACTGGAGAGGCGGACCCCAGGAGCGGATACGGCGCATGGTCAGGATGACGGTCGCGGTCTACGGGACGCTCGTCGTCGCCATCGTCGTGCTGTTCGCCCTCGCGGACGCGCGCACGGAGCGGCTCACCGATCTGGACACCTACTACGCGAACACCCCGTACATGAGGGAGATGATCACTCTCTACCTGGTGGGGCACCTGACGAGCACCATCGTGCTGAGCGCCGTGTGCCTGAAGTGGGCGCGTGACGAGGTCACCGGCCTGCTACGGATCGGGCTCAGGCTGATCCTCGCGGGTCTGCTGGTCGACACCCTGGGGTTCACGCTCACCAAGGTCATCGCGGTCGCCGCGCGCTGGCTCGGGTACGACCTGGACGTCCTGTCGACCACCGTGGCGCCCCCCGCCGCCGCCCTCGGTGCCCTGATCTACTCCGCCGGCTTCGTCCTGCCGCGCCTCGCGTCCGCCGCCGCGGCGGAGCGGCAGAGCCTGGCCACCTACCGCGCGCTGAAGCCTCTGTGGCCGGCGGTGAAGGACGTGGCGACGGCACCGAGGGCGGAACCGACCTGGTGGCAGTTGTGGTGGCAACTGCCGAGCTACCGCCTCTACCTGCTCGAGGCGAACATCCGTGACGCCCTGCTGCAGCTCACGGCGCACTTCGACCAGCGGGTCGGCCACACCGCGTACGCGGCGGCCGTCCAGCGCGGCGAGCGGCAGGACAGGGCACGTGCCGCATCGGAGGAGGCGATGATCATGGATGGGTTACGCCGTGTGTCGGGCAAGGGCGCCGGGCCCGCCGATCCACCGGAGAAGTTCCGCATCACCATCGATCTGGTTGAGCTGGCGAACACCGTGCACCGCCTCCACAAGGCGGCGCCGGAGCGAATAGGCACCCAGTGACGCCGTTTCACGACCATTACGAGGAGAGCCCGTTGCCGCACAAAGCTGTCGTGATCGGGGCCGGTACGGCCGGACTGGTGGCCGCAGCAGCGCTGTCCCTGGCGGAACCCACGCTGCAGGTCCATGTGCTCGACCGGGACGAGCTGCCCCAAGGACCCGACAACCGGCGTGGCGTCCCGCAGGGACGGCACGCCCATCTGCTCATGGCCGGCGGCCTGTCCGCGATGGAGGCGCTGTTCCCCCTCAGCGTGCGCGACCGCCTGCTGAAGGCGGGGGCGCACGAGATCGCGCTCGGCAACGGGATGCTGGCCCTCACTCCGGACGGCGGCTGGTTCCACCGGTGGAAGCGCAGCGGCCCGCACATGATCACCTGCACCCGCGCGCTGACCGACTGGGTCCTGCGGCAGATCCTCCTCGAGACCCGGGCCAACGTGTCCGTCCATCAGGCGAGCGTCGAGGGGTTCCTCGGTGACGCCCGGCAGGTCCGCGGTGTCCGTCTCGGCCAGGAGGCGGAGCACGGGCTGGGCCGCGAGCTGGCGGCGGACATCGTCGTCGACGCGAGCGGCCGCGGCTCGGGCAGCCTCGCCTGGCTGGCCGGCATCGGCATCACCGGCGTCGAGGAGAAGAAGATCGACTCCGGTCTCACCAACGCCACCCGGATCTACCGGACCCCGCCGGGTGCCGAATCGTTCCCGCTGACCTTGGTGCAGGCGAACCCGTACGACGGCCGGCCCGGCCGCAGCGCCATGGTCCTGCCCATCGAGGGCAACCGGTGGATGGTCAGCGCGGCCGGCACCCGGGGCGGTGAACCGCCCCGCGACCCCGAGGGCTTCCTGCGTTACGCCCTCGACCTGCCGCACCCCATCATCGGCCACCTCATCTCCGGTGCCGAGCCCCTCACCGACGTGGCGGTCAGCCGGGGCAACAGCACGGACAACAACCGCCGGTACTTCGAGAAGGCCGGCCAGTGGCCCGAGCGGCTGATCGTCCTCGGCGACGCCCTGGCGACCTTCAACCCGGCCTACGGACAGGGCATGTCGGTGGCGGCGCTGGGCGCCCAGGTCCTGGCCCAGGAAGTCCAGCGGCACGGCCTCACCGGCACCGGCCTGTCCCGGCGCGTCCTGCGTGGTGCGGCCCGCCATGTCGACACGGCCTGGTCGACCGCCGTCGGCGTGGACGTCCTCTACCCGGGCGTCCTCGGCGCCCAGCCGAAAGCCGCCGACCGGGCCGCCGCCTGGTACACGAACCGGCTGACCCGAGCCGCGACCGGGACCTACGAAGCGGCCTCGGCGCTGTGGGACGTCACCAGCCTCACCGCGCCCGCCACCCGCGCGCTGCGGCCCAGGGCCCTGCTCGCGGCCCTCACCGGGCCGGCCCTCCCCCGGACGCTGGAGCCCCCGCTGCAGCCCTCGGAGCGGCGGATACTCGACCAGCTCACCGGCGCCGCGCGCCGGCCGACCGAATACCGGCCCAGTCACACCTCATGACCGGCCCCCACCCCGCGCCGGGGGGCGCCCGCCCGCGGTCCCGGAGATCTCAACGGACGGTGTGCCGGTCGCCGCGGGGTGCCAATCGTGCATGCCGGCCACGGGGGCAGTGCACGAGCCGCTCGTCGAGCCCCAGCCCGCGCACCTCGGCCAGGAAGTCCTCCAGCGGGGAGCGGAAGACCGTGTAGTCGTCGTAATGCACGGGCAGGACGTGCCGGTAGTCCAGGCGCCGGGCGAGCTCGGCCCCCTGGGCGCCGTCCATGGTGACCACGAAGCCCCCGGGGAGCTGGGTGCCGCCCAGGTGGAGTACGGCCAGGTCGGCGGCGGGGAAACGCCGGGCGATTTCCTCCAGGCCGTCGTACAGGAGGGTGTCGCCCGAGATGTACAGCCGCACCTCTACCGGGCCGCCGGCGGGGCCGAATTCCAGCATGCTGCCCATGACGGGCGGCAGCAGACCGCGCAGCACGGGCCGCAGGGCGTGGCGACCGGGCAGGGAGGTCACCCGGACCTGTGCGCCGCCCCGCTCCAGGACGCAGCTCTCCCAGGTGCGCAGGCCTCCCGCCCTGCCGAACCCCTGGAAGGTGCGCAGCCGGCGTGCGGCGTGCGGCGTGGTGACGATGGGCACCGACCGGTCGAGGTGGCTCCTGGCCCTGCGGTCCCAGTGGTCCCCGTGCAGGTGGGAGAGGACGACGCCGTCCAGGCGGGGCAGGTCCGCCGCGTCCAGGGCCGGCTCGGTGAGCCTGCGGCTGACCAGCCCGTACCCCAGATGTGCCCGCTCGCCGCGGTGCAGGAAGTTCGGGTCCGTCAGCAGTGCCAGGCCGCGGTATCGCAGCACGACCGTCGCGTTGCCGATGAAATGAAGGTCAACCGCATCGTCCATGTCGTCCATGGCTGTCCTCACCCGACGAGCCGAGCCCGTCTGTCCCGTCCAAGCCCTCTTCCACCGGCCCCGGGTTCCCATCGGCTCCCCGAGGCACACTATGGATCGGTGTCCGACGTCGGCGACAGCGGGTGACGACCGCGTCGCGACGACGCCTCGGCATGCCTGCGACCGTCCACTGACGCCGGCGAGGGCAGGTCAGCGGGTCGCGTACCACGCCAGGGTGTTCGCCGTGCCGGTGCAGGTGACGACGAAGCAGGCGGCCATGGCGTGGCGCCGGATCAGGGTCCGGCGCAGTTCGCGGTAACGGGCCTCGTATTCGCCGCGCAGGCGTTTGGCACGGTCGGCCGTGGCCTGGAGCGCCTGGCGTGTCAGGCCGAGGCGTTGCTCGGTGTAGTGCTGGGTGAGGTCCTCGGCCTGGCCGGTGGTGAGCCAGGGCAGGCGGGCGCAGAGCGCCTCGGCCTCACGCTGGGCCTGCTCCAGTTCCGCGCGCAGGAGCAGGTAGCCCTCGACCTCGTTGGCGAGCGAGCCGTCCTGGTCGCCCCGGGGGGCGCCAGGACGGTTCGGCGATGTCACCGCTGGCCGCCCTCTGGCTCGACCACGTCACGCCGGCCGACATTGGCCTCGTGTTCGAGCTGGGCCACCTCGGGGTGGTGCAGGTCGAACGCCGGGGACTCGCTGCGGACCCGCGGCAGGGTGTAGAAGTTGTGCCGCGGCGGCGGGCAGGACGTCGCCCACTCCAGCGAGCGGCCGTAGCCCCACGGGTCGTCCACGCCGACCGGCTTGCCGTACCTGGCCGTCCTCCAGACGTTGTAGAGGAACGGCAGCATCGACAGGCCCAGCAGGAACGAGCTGATGCTCGAGATCGTGTTGAGGGCGGTGAAGCCGTCGGCCGCCAGGTAGTCGGCGTAGCGGCGCGGCATGCCCTCGGCGCCCAGCCAGTGCTGGACCAGGAAGGTGCCGTGGAAGCCGACGAACAGGGTCCAGAAGGTGATCTTCCCCAGGCGCTCGTCCAGCAGCTTGCCCGTGAACTTCGGCCACCAGAAGTGGAAGCCCGCGAACATCGCGAAGACGACCGTTCCGAAGACCACGTAGTGGAAGTGGGCCACCACGAAGTACGAGTCGGACACGTGGAAGTCCATGGGCGGTGAGGCGAGGATGACGCCGGTCAGACCGCCGAAGAGGAAGGTGACGAGAAAGCCCACCGCCCACAGCATCGGCGTCTCGAAGGACAGGGAGCCCTGCCACATGGTGCCGATCCAGTTGAAGAACTTCACACCGGTCGGCACGGCGATCAGGAACGTCATGAAGGAGAAGAACGGCAGCAGTACCGCACCGGTGACGAACATGTGGTGTGCCCACACCGTCACCGACAGGCCGGCGATCGCGATGGTCGCGGCCACCAGGCCCATGTAGCCGAAGACCGGCTTGCGGGAGAACACCGGGAGGATCTCGGTGACGATGCCGAAGAACGGCAGGGCGATGATGTAGACCTCTGGATGGCCGAAGAACCAGAAGAGGTGCTGCCACAGGATGGGGCCGCCGTTGGCCGCGTCGTACACATGGGCACCGAAGATGCGGTCCGCGGCCAGGGCGAACAGCGCGGCCGCCAGCACGGGGAAGGCGAACAGGACCAGGACGGCGGTCAGCAGCACGTTCCACGTGAAGATCGGCATGCGGAACATGGTCATGCCCGGGGCGCGCATGCAGATGATCGTGGTGATGAAGTTGACCGCGCCCAGGATGGTGCCGAAGCCGGAGAAGGCGAGACCCAGGATCCACAGGTTCGCACCCAGGCCCGGCGACCGGACCGCGTCCGACAGCGGGCTGTAGGCGAACCAGCCGAAGTCGGCGGCGCCCTGCGGCGTGAGGAAACCGCCCACCGCGATGAGCGAGCCGAACAGGTAGAGCCAGTAGGCGAACATGTTCAGCCGCGGGAACGCCACATCCGGGGCGCCGATCTGCAGCGGCATGATCCAGTTGGTGAATCCGGCGAACAGCGGGGTGGCGAACATCAGCAGCATCACGGTGCCGTGCATCGTGAAGAGCTGGTTGTACTGCTCGTTCGAGACGATCTGCAGGCCGGGCCGGGCCAGCTCGGCCCGGATGATCAGCGCCATCACCCCGCCGGCCAGGAAGAACAGGAACGACGTCGACAGATACAGCGTGCCGATCGTCTTGTGGTCGGTGGTCGTCAGCCATCTGACCACCACGTTGCCGGGCTGCTTGCGTCTGACCGGCAGCTCGTTCTCGTACGAGTCCTCGGCCGCCGCTGCTCCGGGAGGTTCGTTGAGGATGCTCACAGGTTGGATGCTCCCGATGTCGCGGTTCGCGTTGCCAGTCGGCCCCCATCCTCGCCGCGACAAACGTGGGAATTCGCCTTGACCGGCCGAATACACGGCCAATGGGATGACATTCGCCCTCTAAGGGAGTATGTCCGCCGTACGCGCGTTGCCGTGAGAACGCGGCGGACGCCCGGGCCCCCCGGGCATCGGACCAGGTCACCGAGGGCCTGCTGATAGCCTTCGGCGACCGTGACCGAGCAGGACAGGTCAGCGCACCCGGACCTTGGAAGAGATGTTGACCTCGCGCACAGCAGTCATCCTGCGCATCGGCCGCCGGTTCCACCTGATGCCGCATGTCCGCTGACCTGCGCCCTGCCCGGCGACCGGGCCGCATCCGCGGCGGCCTGCGCGGGCCGGCCCGCGACTGGTGGCCGGCCCTGCGCCGGACACCGGTGACGATGTGGAACGACGACCTCACCGACTACGCCGCCGCGCTGACCTACTACGCGATTTTGGCGGTCCTGCCGTCCCTGCTGGTCACCGTCCTCGCCTTCGGTCTGGTCAGCCCCAGCACCGCCGCGGAGTTCATCGCCCACGTCACGCACTACGCGCCCGGCCAGTCGGGCGCCGAGCTCCACGGCGTGCTCGCCGGTGTGCTCAGGCGGCACTCCACGACCTGGACGCTGATGGCGGCGGGCGCCGTCAGCGCGCTGTGGTCGGCCTGCAGTTACCTGGCCGTCTTCCGCCGCGCCCTGCACGGCATGTACCGCATCCCCGACAGCCGCTCACCCTGGCGCAAGGCGCACCGCATCGTGGCGACCGCCCTGGTCCTGCTGGCTCTGCTCGTCGTCAGCGCCCTGGTGCTGATGCTGTCCGCGCCCGTCGCCGAACTCCTCGGCCGCCTGCTGCGCCTCGGCGGCACCGCGCAGCTCATCTGGGGCATCGCCCGCTGGCCGCTGCTGCTGTGTCTGGTGGCCGTGCTGGTCGTCGTGGTCTTCCACACCGGTCCCGCACCGGCCCGCCGAAGCCGCCACAGCCTGCCCGGCGGGGCCCTGGCCGCCGCGCTGTGGCTGACCGCCTCGGCCGGCTTCGCCCTGTACGCCGATGTGCTGGGCACCTACAGCCGGCTGTACGGCTCCCTCGCCGGCATCGTCGTCTTCCTCATCTGGCTCTGGCTGTCCAACCTCGCGCTGCTCGCCGGCGCGCAGTTCACCGCCGAACTCCACAAGGCGCAGGCCACCGGCCCCCTCCTGGGCGGCGACGCCTCCCGGGCCTGAACGCCGCACGGGTCCGCGACGCGTCACTCGTTCACGACATCCCGTTGCCGTTCTCCCGGCGGGGCCCAACACCGGGGCACGCCTGTCCCCCGCGGGGCCCGAGCCCTGACCGAGGAGCAGCTCGACACGGTCGGCCTCTCGCAGTATCCGTTGCTCCGCGACCTCCGGCGGAACCGCTCACCACCCCGGGGCAGGGCGTCAGTCGACGGGGGCGCCGAACCACTCGGGCAGCCGGCCGGCCAGATCCCGCTGGTCCTCGCCGGCCCAGGCCACGTGACCGTCGGGGCGCAGCAGCACCGCGGGGACGTCCAGCTCCTCGCTCACATCGACGACATGGTCGACCCGGTCCGCCCACCCGGCGACGGACAGCCGGCCGGTCTGGTCGAGCAGCAGCCCGCGTCCCGCGTGCATCAACGAGTACAGACGCCCTCGCTTCAGCCGCAGGTCCCGCAGCCGCCGGCCGAGCAGCCGATGTCCGTCACCGAAGTCGTACCGGATCCCGATGGCGGTGATCTTCTCCATCAGGCGGCGGTTAACCTCCTCGATGTCCATCAGTTCCGACATCAGCCGGCGCACCGCCCGGGCACCCGGCTCGGTGGACATCAGCTCCATCTGCGCGCGGGTGTTGTCCAGTACTTCGGCGGCCACCGGGTGCCGTTCGGTGTGGTAGCTGTCCAGCAGCCCTTCCGGTGCCCAGCCGTTCACCTCGGCGGCGAGCTTCCAGCCGAGGTTGAAGGCGTCCTGGATACCGAGGTTGAGGCCCTGCCCGCCGGTCGGCGGGTGGATGTGCGCTGCGTCGCCCGCCAGCAGTACCCGGCCGGTGCGATAGCGCTCGGCCAGCCGGGTGGCGTCGCCGAAGCGGGAGAGCCGGCGCGGTGAGTGCACGCCGAAGTCCGTGCCGGCGAAGGCGCGCAGTTGCCGTCTGAAGTCATCGAGGGTCGGCGGTTTCGAGCGGTCCTCGGCCACCCCGTCGGCGGGTACGACGACGCGGTACGCCCCGTCCCCGAGGGGCATCGCACCGAACCGCGTCTGTGTCCTGCGGACCTCGGCCACCACGGCGGCCAGCGTCTCCGGGGACACCGCCACCTCCATCTCTCCCAGCAGGGTCTCGGCCCTGGCGGGCTCGCCCGGGAAGCCGACACCGAGCAGCTTGCGCACCGTGCTGCGGCCGCCGTCGCAGCCGACGAGATAGCGTGAGCGCAGCCTTGTGCCGTCGGCCAGTTCGGCGGTCACCCCGTCGTCGTCCTGGGTCAGACCGACCAGTTCGCGGCCGCGCCGGATCTCGGTGCCCGCGTCGATGGCGTGCGCGGTCAGCAGGCGTTCGGTGTCCGTCTGCGGGATACCCAGGACGTAGGAGTGCGCGGTGTCCAGCCGGTCGGGCCAGGAGGTGCCCAGGCCCGCGAAGAAGCCGCCGGTCTCGAACTTCCTGCCGAGCGCGAGGAACCGCTCCAGCAGGCCGCGCTGGTCCATCACCTCGATGCTGCGCACGTGCAGACCGAGCGCGCGGACGAACGCGACCGGCTCCGGCTCCTTCTCCAGTACGAGCACCCGCACACCGTGCAGCCGTAGTTCGGCGGCCAGCATCAGGCCGGTCGGGCCGGCGCCCGAGATGATCACGTCGGTCATCAAGTCCCCCATGTTCGCGCAGCTCATGCCTTCGGCCGGGAATTCTGCGGCAGACAGGGGGCCTTGCCGCAAGGCCCCCTGTGCGCTATACGTTGAGAGTGGCAAGGAGCGCGATGACCTCCTTGCCTATTCCTTTTGCCGGCCGCCGCGGACGGTGTTCCTTCCCGGTCATGGAATGCGGGCTGTCGTCCGGCCTTCGTCGACACCCTTGACGCGTACACGTACAGCACAAAGAATGGGCGCGCTGTGCGATCTGACAACGTTGTCTGACCCCGGGAGGCGTACGCGCCCATGAGTGGGACTCATCCGCGCACGAGTTGGAGCCGAAGCCTACGCGGCGCGGGCACGATGGTCGCGGCGGCCGCGCTGATCGGCGCCGCCCTCGCCGCGCCCACGGCCCAGGCGGCCGCCGCACCGGACGGCCGACTGACCGATCTCGTCAATCCGTTCATCGGCACCCAGAACGAGGGCAACACCTACCCCGGCGCGGCCGTGCCCTTCGGGATGGTGCAACTGTCCCCGGACACCGGGCACAACACCGGTTACGACTACGCCCAGAACCACATCAGGGGCTTCTCGCTCGTCCATCTCTCGGGCGTCGGCTGCGGCCTGGGCGGTGACCTGCCCGTCCTGCCGACCACCGGCGACGTCACATCGACCGACTACGCCAAGTACCAGGCCGAGTTCAGCCACGACACGGAGCAGGCAAGCCCCGGGTACTACAAGGTCGGGCTGAAGACCGGCATCGAAGCGGAGCTGACGGCGACCGCGCGCACCGGTGTGCAGCGCTACACCTTCCCCGCCACCGACAAGGCCAACGTACTGCTCAACGCCGGTCAGTCGCTGCACCGGACGCTCTCCACCAAGGTCGAGGTCCTGGACGACCACACCGTGCGCACGGCGATCAACGGCAGCGGGTTCTGCCAGGACACCAAGCCGTACACGGTGTACACCATCACCCGGTTCGACCGCCCGTTCACCGCGTTCGGCACCTGGGACGGCGCCACGGTCAGCGACGGTTCGAAGAGCGGCCGGGACGGCGCGTACGTCCGCTTCGACACGAGCGAGGACCGGACCGTCGAGGCCACGACCGCCCTGTCGTACGTGGACGCCCACGGCGCCGCGCTCAACCTCCGGGCCGAGGGCGGGCGTTCGTTCCAGCAGGTGCACACCGCCGCCCGGCGCGCCTGGGAGGACCGGCTCGACGACGTGCGCGTGCGGGGCGGGAGCGAGACCCTGCGACGCACGTTCTACTCGTCGCTGTACCGGTCCTTCCTCGCCCCCAACATCGGCAGCGACACCGACGGCCGGTACACCGGCTGGGACCAGAAGATCCACCGTGCCCGGGACTTCACGTACTACCAGAACTGGTCCCTGTGGGACACCTACCGCACCCAGTCGCAGTTGCTGTCCCTGCTCGCGCCGCGTGAGGCGCGGGACATGGCGATATCGGTGATCCGGATCGACGAGGAGAGCGGCTGGCTGCCCAAGTGGGGCTACGGCACGGTCGAGACGAACATCATGACCGGCGACCCGGTCACCCCGTTCCTCACCAACGCCTATCAGCAGGGCCTGCTCAAGGGCTACGAGGACCGGGCCTACCGCGCCCTGAGGAAGAACGCCGACGGGGTGCCGCCGGCCGACTCGCCCGCGGTGGGACGGGAGGCCAACAAGGAGTACGCCGCGGACGGTTTCGCGCCCTATGTCAAGGGCCGCCCGCACGTGAAGCCGGGCGACTCGGACTACGACCACGGCGCCTCGGCGACCCTGGAGTATGCCCTGTCGGACGCGATGCTCGCCGAGATGGCCCGCGACCTCGGACATGACGCGGACGCCGCACGCTACGCGGCCCGGGCCCAGAACTACCGCCGGATCTTCGACTCCTCGACCGGCTTCTTCCGCGCGCGCGACGCCTCCGGCGCCTTCACCGGGCCGGCCGATCCGGCGCGGAGCGAGGGGTTCCACGAGGGCACGTCCTGGCAGTACCAGTGGCTCGTGCCGCAGGACCTGCCAGGCATGGTCGGCCTCATCGGCGGCAAGCAGGCGGCCAACGAGCGGCTGGACTCCTTCTTCGCCTACGACAAGCTGGTCAAGGACCCCGCCAAGACCGCCCGCGAGGTGTGGGTGAACGGCCCGTACGACTACTACAACGCGGACAAGTACAACCCGCAGAACGAGCCCGACCTCATCGCCCCGTACACCTATCTCTCGACCGGTCAGCCGTGGAAGACCACCGATGTGGTGCACGCCGCGCTGACCCTCTTCACGGACACCCCGACCGGCATGACCGGCAACGACGACCTCGGCACCATGTCCGCGTGGAACGTGCTGTCGTCGATCGGTGTCTTCCCGGTGCAGCCCGGCTACGACACCTGGGGCCTGTCCACGCCCGTCTTCGAGCGTGTCGACCTCACGCTGGACCGCCGCTACTACCCGCGCGGTTCGCTCACCGTGGCGGCGCCCGGCACCTCCGACGGCAGCCGCTACATCCAGTCGGCGCGCGTCGACGGCGCTCCGCACGGCCGCACCTATGTGACGACGCGTGAGCTGCGCGGCATGCGGTCGCTGGCGTTCACCGTCGGTGCCGAGCCGTCCGGATGGGGGACGGACGCCCAGGACGGGCCCCCGGCGCTGAACTGATTGGTGACAGAGGGGCCGTGGCCACGATCGCGGGATCGTGGCCACGGCCGCTCTCACATGTTGATCATGTGGCCGGCCAGGCCGTGCACGGCCTCCTTGACGGCCTCGCCCAGCGTCGGGTGGGCGTGCACGTTGCGCGCCACCTCATGGACCGTCAGGTCCCACTGCTGGGCCAGGGTCAGCTCGGGCAGCAGCTCGGTGACGTCCGGGCCGATGAGGTGGCCGCCGAGCAGCTCGCCGTACTTGGCGTCGCTGATCAGCTTCACGAAGCCCGTGGCGTCGCCGAGGCCGTGCGACTTGCCGTTCGCGGTGAAGGGGAACTTGGCGACCTTGACGTCGTGACCGAGCTCGCGGGCCTGGGCCTCGGTGTAGCCGAAGCTGGCGACCTGGGGCTGGCAGTAGGTCGCGCGCGGGATCATCGCGTAGTCGAGTTCCATGGTCTCCGCGTCGGCGAGGGTCTCGGCGGCGACGATGCCCATCGCCTCGGCGGCGTGCGCGAGCATCAGCTTGGCGGTGACGTCGCCGATGGCGAAGATGTGCGGAACGGAGGTGCGGCAGCGGCCGTCGACGTCGATCGCGCCGCGCTCGGTGACCCGTACGCCGATCTTGTCCAGGCCGTAGCCCTCGACGTTCGGGGCGAAGCCGATCGCCTGCAGGACCTTGTCGGCCTCCAGGACCTGCTGCGATCCGTCCTTGGCGGTGACGGTGACCCGCACCTGCGGGCCCGACTCGTCGATGGCGTCGACCCGGGTGGAGGTCAGCACGTCGATGCCCAGCTTGCGGTACTGGCGGGCGAGCTCGGCGGACACCTCGGCGTCCTCGAGCGGGGTCATGCGGTCCAGGAACTCGACGATGGTGACCTTCACGCCGTAGTTGTGCAGGACGTACGCGAACTCCACGCCGATCGCGCCTGCGCCCGCGATCACGATGGACTGCGGCAGTTCCTCCGCGAGGATCTGCTCCTCGTAGGTCACCACCCGGGAGGTGCGGCGGGTGCCGGGGAGCAGCTTGGGCGTGGCGCCGGTGGCGATGACGCAGTGGTCGAAGCCGATGGTGCGCGTCGAGCCGTCGTAACCCGCCACCTCCAGCGTGTGCGGGTCGAGGAAGGTGCCGCGGCCGTCGAACTCCGTGATCCCGTTCTTCTTCATCAGGTAGTGGACGCCCTTGACGCGGCCGTCGGCGACCTTGCGGCTGCGGCGGAAGGCCTCGCCGAAGTCGAAGGTGACCTGCCCGTCGACCTTGATGCCGAAGGTCTTCGCCTCGCGCGTGAAGATGTGCGCCAGTTCGGCGTTGCGCAGCAGCGCCTTGCTCGGGATGCATCCCACGTTCAGGCAGACACCGCCCCAGTACTTCTCCTCGACGACGGCGACGCGCTTGCCCAGCTGGGCGGCGCGGACAGCGGCGACATAGCCGCCGGGTCCCGCTCCGAGGACCACGACGTCGAAGCGTTCGTCCAGCTCGGACATGGGGGTTTCCCTTCCTGTGGAACGACTTTGGCGACCGGATGTGGGTGACCGGCCTCGAATGATCATCCATGCGCCCGGCCGGCTCCCGCAAGCGCTTCTTTCCTGACCGGCCGCCGCCGTAACGGAACGCGGGCGGATTTCGTCAGTCGCGGGTTCGTGCCGCGGTCATCGCCGCCGGCTCGGGCGCGGGGCCGGTGCGTGGGATGCGGGCCAGGTCGGTCATCAGGGCGCTCAGCCAGGAGACGGTCGCGTAGTACAGGCGGGGCGCGCCGGGCGGCTCCGTGGTGAACCCGGCGAGGGCGGGGTCGAGGCGGGGCACCGGTGCGGCCGGGGTGTCGCTCCCGGGGTCGAGCGCCGCCGAGACGAGCAGCATCCGCCCGGCCACCCGGTCCCCGAGTCCGGCGGCCGACTCGGCGGCGGCCGGGCCCAGCGCGGCGGGCGGCGGTTCCAGCAGCCGTTCGGATCCCCACAGCGTGTGGTGTCCGGCGATGAGGGTGACCTGCCAGTCCACCGTGGGCAGCGCCGCCCCTCTCCCCCGGCCCCCGAAGAGCGTCGGCTCGCTCTGGAACTGGGCGTACGCCGACTCCGCGAGGATGACCGCCTGGTGCAGCGAGCGGTGGCCGGACACCGCGAGCGGCGCGGCGGCCACCGCGCCGCCGGCCGCCACGTCGGCACTGGTCGCCACCACGATCTCGGCCGCCCTGCGCAGGAGTTCCGCCGCCGCGTGGCGCAACTCGTCGTGGGCGCCGCGGGGCCAGGCGAGCAGGCCGAACACCGCTCCGATCGCGCTGCCGACCAGCACGTCCAGCAGGCGGACCTCGGCCAGCCGCCAGGTCGGCGGCGCGAGCTGGGCGAAGACCAGGGCGACGAGCACCGTGAACAGGCCCTGTGCCCAGCCGACGCCCTTGACCGGGCCCAGGGTGAAGGCGAGGAGCATCCAGAGCGGGAGCACGGCGGCGTAGATCTCGGTGTGGCCGCCCACCAGGGTCAGCAGCGCGGCGGTCAGCAACGCCCCGGCCAGCGTGCCTCCGAGCGCCCGGCGGATGGTGCTCCAGGTCTCGTCCATGGTGGTCCGGGTGAGCGTGAGCGTGGCCAGCGTCGCCCAGAATCCGTGGGGCAGCGTGTCCACGCCCGCGATGAGCCGGGCGACGGTCAGGGCCAGGGCGATGCGCACCGCGTTCTGGAAGAAGACCGACCGGCGCCCGGCGTGGCCGCGCACCCGGTGCCACCACAGCCCCGGGGCCCGGCTCGTGGCGTACCAGAAGCGGCCCGGCGGCACCGGCACCGACGCCCGCCGGCCACGAACCGCGAGGTCGGCCGCCGTGGCCATGGCCAGCGCGGCATCGGCGATCTCCAGTACGGCGGCGTGCCGGCGCAGTACGGCGGGCGGGAAGACCGGCGGGGGCGTGCCGCCCGTGGCAGCGGCCACGGCGGGCACGGGGCCGGCGGACGTGGCCGACAGACGGGCGCGGGCCGCAGCCAGTTCCTCGTAGGCGGCCACGGGCGCCGGCCCCGATCCGAGGCGCTTCGCGGCCCCGGTCGACAGGCCCGCCACCGCGCACAGCACGGCGGTCACCCGGGGGCCCTGACCGTCGCCGGGCGGGGCGGTCAGTTGTGCCAGCCGGCTGAGCAGGGTACGGGTGGCCAGGCCGGTATGGGCGAGGGCACGGTCGCGCAGCCCCGGCCCGGCGGGGCGTTCCGCCTCCGGGACGGTCAGGGGCCGCAGGGCCGCGCCGGCCTCCCGGGCGGCCCCGCTGTCCGTGCCGGTGAGGGCGTACGGGGGCACGGCCAGCAGGGTCGCGCAGTGGGCCGCGGTCCGTGCGGCGAGGGCGGCCCGCTCCCGGTACGACGGCGGTGCCGGCTCGGGGAGGAGCAGCGCCTCGGCGGCGATGAGCAGGGCCAGCCCCGTCGTCGTACCGATCAGGCGTTCACCGAGCGAGCCGGGATCGTACGGCGGGAAGGAGGGCAGGATGTAGAGCAGTTGCAGGCCGGGAGCCGCGCCGGCCGGGCGGGGGCCGCCCACGGCCGTGAAGGCCAGGGCGAAGCCCACGATCAGCATGCCGGCGACGGCGCTCCAGGTCCGCACCGACAGACAGGTGCCGGCGATCACCAGCAGCCAGCAAACCGGCAGCACGCGCAGTCCCGTCGCGGCCCGCTGCCGTCCGGTGCCGGGGATCCTGGACAGTCCGCCCAGCGCCACGGCGGAGAACAGGGCGTACGTCGCCGCGACGGGGAGGCCCAGGCCGTAGCGGAAGAGGAAGAACCCTGCCGCGGCGACCAGCGTCGCGCGTACCGCTCGGCGGCCCGAGGCGGCGTAGGCCGCGGGGATCCGGCCGAATGGGGCACCACACACGCTTACAGAATCCCGCACCGTCCGGTACCCGGCACGTGCGGCGGCCGGGGTGCCCGCCGTGAGGCGGGCGGCGTGCCGGCCGGGAGGAGGGGACGGGCCGGTGGCGGGGCCATCAGGGTGGTCGCAGGCCGTGTCGGGCGTCCGGCACGGGACCCGTTGGCCATGCTGGAGCGCGAGCTGCCCCCTTCCCGGCGAACAAGGAGCACGGTATGCCGACGGACCCGGTGGGACGTTTCCTCGCGGCCCTCGACCCGGAGCACCGGGAGGCCGTGGCCGCCAGGCCCCGCGAGGAGCAGGAGCGGCTCGCGGCGGCCTGGGAATGGGAGCTGGAGGCGGACACCGAGCTCGACACCCTCGACGAGCTGTCCCCGCCGGCCGCGGAGGCCGAGGCGGCCCGGCGCGTCCTGGAGTCCGGAACCGACTAGCGGAGGCGTCCTCGGCACCCCGGTGTACTCAGCCGCCGCCCCTCAGACGCCGGGTTCCGCGAGATCCCAGGGGCAGGGTCCGGTGCCGTCGGACCAGGCACTCAGCTTCGCGCCGTTGACGCACAGGATTCCGCACTGCTGGGCGTACTCGAGGGCCGGTGCCGTGAAGTCGCTCGTGGTGACGACCACCGCTATGTCGGCCTCGTGGACGGTGAAGCAGGTACCGCCGAAGCGCTGCATGTCCTGCGAGCCCACCTTGTTGGTGTCGCAGTAGCGCTTGCACTGGATGACCACGCGCCGGCCGTCCGGGGTGACCGCGGTGACGTCCGCGCCCAGGTCGCCGGCGCCGCCCACGACTTCCACCTGCCCGCAGTCGTCACGTGCGCACAGGTCGGCTATGGCCTGTTCGAAGGCGTCGGGGTCGAGCTCGGCGTGATCGACCACGTCGTCGAGGGGGACGGTCGCCTCCTCACCACCGAGCCCGAGCGGCCCGGCGCCGGGGTACGTGGCTTCCGGACCGAAGTTCTCGGCCTCGCTCGGTACGTCGGCCGGTACGGCCGGCGACGCGGCCACCGTCATCCGCACCGACTCGGCCGGGGCCGGAGCCGGTGCGGGGTCGCAGAGCGTGTCGGTGGCCTTCTCGGCCGCCGCCTCCAGGGTCTCGGTGGCACGGCGCGCACATCTCGCGACGGAAAGACGCCGCCACCGGGACCTGCACATGAGCGCCACCGCGAGGCTCACCATGGCCAGTGAACAGGCCCAGAACGGACGGCGTTCGACGATGCCGACAACGGTACGGGCGACGAAGCTCATGACGCACAGAATGATCGCGAGCAGGCCGAAGAACATGGCGGTCGTACGCAGATCGAAGCGCCGCCGGTCACGGGCGACGGGGCGGAAAGGGCGCGCGGGGACGGTCATGCTGGGCTTCCCTCCGGAGGACGACGACGAAGATCACCCGGCTACGCGTGCCCAAGATCGTCGACTTAAACGGTGGTTGAGGGCCTTGGAGGGCGTGCCTTTGCGGATCGGGCCGGGCGGGCGTTTGCTGGAAGTGTTCAGCAGCGGGGCGAGGACTCCGCGGGGACCACGAGGCGCGGCCCGCAGGGTTGCCTGCCCGGGTGCCCTCCGGAGCGGCCCGCCGCCGCCGTCCGGCGTTCGACGCGGAGGTGACCGAAGGTGAAAGCCGTCGTCTATGAGAAGCCCTTCACCGTGGCGGTGAAGGACGTTGACGATCCGCAGATACAGCACCCGAACGACGTGATCGTACGGGTCACGTCGACCGCGATCTGCGGGTCCGACCTGCACATGTACGAGGGCCGTACGGCCGCGCAAGCCGGCATCATCTTCGGCCACGAGAACCTCGGCATCGTCGAGGAGGTCGGCAGCGGCGTGGTCTCCCTCTCCAAGGGCGACCGGGTCGTGATGCCGTTCAACGTGGCCTGCGGGTTCTGCAAGAACTGTCTCGCCGGGAAGACCGGGTTCTGCCTGACGGTGAATCCCGGGTTCGCGGGCGGAGCGTACGGCTACGTCGCGATGGGGCCCTACCCCGGTGGGCAGGCGGAGCGGCTGCGGGTCCCGTTCGCCGACTTCAACTGCCTGAAGCTGCCGCCGGGCGACGAGTTCGAGACGGACTTCGTGCTGCTCGCCGACATCTTCCCGACCGGGTACCACGGCTGCGAGCTGGCGAAGGTGTCGCCCGGTGACTCCGTGGCCGTGTTCGGTGCCGGTCCGGTCGGCCTGATGGCCGCCTACTCGGCACTGCTGCGCGGTGCGTCCAAGGTCTTCTCGGTGGACCGGGTGCCCGAGCGGCTCGCCAAGGCGGAGGAGATCGGGGCCATACCCATCGACTTCACCAAGGGCGACCCGGCCGAGCAGATCAAGGAGCAAACCGCGGGCGAGGGGACCGACAAGGGCGTGGACGCCGTCGGGTACCAGGCCACGTCCCACAGGGACGTCAGCCACGAGGAGCCCGCCGTCGTCCTCAACACCCTGGTCGAGACGGTACGGCCCACCGGCCTGCTCGGCGTGCCCGGCCTGTACGTGCCGTCCGACCCGGGCGCACCCGACGAGCACGCCAAGCACGGCCAGTTGCTGGTCTCCATCGGCCGGATGTTCGAGAAGGGCCAGCAGATGGGCACCGGTCAGTGCAACGTCAAGCTGTACAACCGCCAGTTGCGCGACATGATCATCGCCGGGCGCGCCAAGCCCAGTTTCGTGGTCTCGCACGAGCTGCCGCTCGAGGACGCGCCTGTGGCGTACGAGAAGTTCGACAAGCGGATCGAGGGTTACACGAAGGTCGTGCTGCACCCGGGCCACGCGCTGGCGGCATGACGTGACTCAGGGTCCGGACGCCGGAGCGGGCGTCCGGACCCTGCGGGTCAGACGCCCAGGGTGCCTGGGCCGTTTTGTGGCCGGGGAGGGCTCCGGGTGCCTGGGGGCGGTGCGTTGGGTACGTCGGGCGGCGGGGGCTCGGGTACGTTCGCGTCGATCGTCGACTCCCCGAACAGTTCGTTACGGCACATGGGTTGGCCGGTACGCGTGATCCGCCGTCTGGAACCTGGCTGACGGGTCATCGGCTGCCCGCCGGTCTCTTCCTCCAAGCTTGCAAACAGCTCCTCAAGACTGCGGGCGTCGGGCTCGGCCTCTGGCGTGTCGTCGGCGACGCTCTTCAGGTGCTCGAACGCCTGCAAAAGTGTGTCGGCGTCACGCTCGAGGTCTTCGATATCGGCCCCGGGCACGTCCCCGAGAACGCGTAGGTGGAGCGTCACGGCGGCATGGGCTTGCTCCACCCACTCCAAGGAATCGGCCTTTCCGGCCGGTTCCTCGGACTGCTTGAGCAGGCGACGCCCTTCCTTCAAGGCCCTCTTCGCCGCAGTCTTGTGCAGGGCGATGGCGGACGTCCCGAGTTTCGGCGGTTCGAACAACGCCTTGAGCTTTTCACCGGTCGGCAGCAGAAGCGCCGCCAACGAGCTCCCGACCGTTGACAGCGCGGCGGCGAACGGCCCGCCGGAAGCCGTGGAGGCCAGAGCGATGGCGGTGGTGGTGGCCACGTGCGGGATGAGTGCCCGGGACACTCTGACAGCTCCCTGGAGGCGGGACCTCCAGTACCTGGGCGTCTCACCGGCCGCGACCTTGCCGGCTTCCCTTCCTACGACCTCGATGATCTCGTTGAGACTCGCCAATGCTTCGGCTTTGGCCGGCTCGCCCCCCGGGCGGCTGAGGCTCACCCGGGCCTCGGCCAGGTCGGCCAGAATCCCTGTGAAGGTGGGCGGTGGCGGATCCTCGTAGCCCACAGAAGCCAGGAGGGTGGGTACGAGGATCGCCAGGCACGTACATGCGTCCTCCGCGTCGAACCCGTCGGCCGGCCCGGGCCCGTCCCTGATCACGTCCTCGGCCTCCGCGAGCAGCAACCGCGCGGATACCAAGACCTCCGTCGCGGCGGCTAGCCGGTCAGGCGTCGGCTCGCCCCAACCAGTGAGTCGTTCAAGTCTGCGCTGCTGTCGGATGAACTCCGCCAACAGTTGGCGCAGTTCGTCCCCGGCCATGGCCATGCGCCCCTCCCCCTGGTCACCGCACAGTGTGGAGGAACCAGCCCTGTCGGGCAATACGGCCATTCATCGGCCAACTGGCGAAATACGGCCCGCGGCGCGCCACTTCGAGTGAGTGACGCGCCGCGGGTCAAGAACTGCCGAGTGCCCGGTCAGCGGTGGTTGCCGTGCCAGCCGCCGTGGCGACGGTCACCGCGGTGGTCGTGGCGACGGTCACCGCGGTGGTCGCGGTCGTCGTAGCGGCGGTCGTCCCAGCGGCCGCGGCGGTCGTCGCCCCGGTGGTCGCGGTAGCCGCCGCCCCAGCGGCCGTGGCGGTCGTTGCCCCAGGAGGCGGAGTCGATGTAGCGACCGCGGCTGTCGCGCAGGGTCGCGGTGTCGTTGTTGTCCCACACCTGGCGGCCGCGGTCCTGGTAGACGTCACCCACTCGGTCCCAGCCGTTGCCGGTGTGGACGCGGACCGTCTCGTGCCCCTCGAGCCGGTAGTAGCGGAAGACGTAGGTGTGGCCGTCCGCGTCGGACAGCGTCCAGCCGTTCAGGTTGACGTCACGGCGGCCCTCGTTGGTGATCTCGACCCATTCCCTGTTCAGGGCGCGGGCGTCGCGGACGTGGGAGCCGTGCTGCACGGCGCTGATGACGACCTGTGCGCGCTGGTAACGGCCGTGGTCGGCAGCCGAGGCCGGCAGTGCCGCCGCGCCCACGACGGCCGCCGCGGCGACGGTGGCGGCAGCGACACGACGTGCGGTCACGAAGACAGAAGCGGACAAGGTGTCCCCCTTCTCAGGGTTGTGCGGGTGGCGGCCGGGCGGCCGCACAGCCACACCGTGCAGGCAGCGGGCCGCGCCGCCGGCGGACACACGGAGCCCGTTACGATTCACGCACATTTCCGTGACTCTTGGATGCAATGTCCATTAATGCGGTGAATGAGTCATGTGAGGACGCCACCCGGCACATCAGGCCCAAGCCCGTCGTACCGGTCTCACCCGAAAGTGAGTAACAGTCAGCGGCCCGGCGAGTGGGGTCGCCGGGCCGCGGACGGTGTCGTTACTCGGTCACCTTCAGCAGCTTGTTGGGCGTTCCGCTGCCGGCGTTGGTGATCTTGTCGGCGGTCGCACCGCCGGTCAGGGCTGTCGCGACCTGAGCCGGTGTGGCGTCCGGGTGGCCGGCGACGTAGACGGCGGCGGCACCGGTGACGTGGGGGGTCGCCATGGAGGTGCCGGAGATCGTCTTCGTCCCCTCGTCGCTGTCGTTCCAGTCCGAGGTGATGTCCGATCCCGGCGCGTACAGATCGACGATGGAACCGAAGTTGGAGAAGTCGGACTGCGCGTCGGCGTTGGTGCTGGAGGCCACGGTGAGGGCCTCCGGCACCCGTGCGGGCGAGCTGGTCTTGGCGTCGGTGGACTCGTTGCCGGCCGCGACCGCGAAGGTGACACCGGCGGCGATGGCCTTGCCGACCGCCGCGTCGAGGGCCGGGTCGGCGCCGCCGCCGAGGCTCATGTTGGCGACGGAGGGGCCCTTGTGGTTCTTGGTCACCCAGTCGATGCCGGCCACGACCTGCTCGGTGGTGCCGGAACCGTTGTTGTCGAGGACTCTGACGGCGACGACCTTGGCCTTCTTCGCGACGCCGTGGGCGGTCCCGGCGATGGTCCCGGCGACGTGGGTGCCGTGGCCGTTGCCGTCGTCGGCGCTGTCGTCGTTGTCGACGGCGTCGAAGCCGTAGGAGGCGCGGCCTCCGAAGTCCTTGTGGCTGATGCGGACGCCGGTGTCGATGACGTACGCGGTCGCCCCCTCCCCGGCCTTGTCGGGGTAGGTGTACTTGTGGTCGCCGGCGGTGTCGGCCTGGTCGATCCGGTCCAGGCCCCAGGACGGCGGGGTGTCCTGGGTGGCGGTTATGTGGAACTTCTTGTTCTGCACCACGGTCGAGACCTCGGGATCGGCGGCCAGCCGCTTGGCCTCGGTCTCGGTGAGGCTCGTGGCCGAGAAACCGTTGACCGCCGATCCGTAGGTGCGGCCGAGTTCGCCGCCGTACCGTTCCGCCAGGTCCGCCTTCCGCGCCTGTGACGCCTTCTGGTCCAGCAGGACGATGTAGCTGCCGGCGACCGCGCCCCGGGCGTGCATCCCGTAGACCGTGCCCTCGGCGGGGCGTTCGGCGTGGGCCATGGGTGAAACGGCCATGGCGGTACCGACGACTGCCGTCACGGAGGCGATCGCGGTGGCGATCCTTGCCTTCCCCATGCGGTGCTGATGGGTCGTCAAGAGGGATCTCCTCGTCGTATGTGGGGGGTTGAGTGGGGGGACGCACCGGCGACGAAGACCGGTGCGCCTCGGAGCGTGCCTAGTTGTCACGCACAGATCAACCCCGTATATGCGAGAGGGAAGCGGCTCCCGCACACACCTCCACCAGATCCCCTCGCCCTCGACGGAACCCTTGGGCATAGCCGCAGCTCCCGGCAGTGATTGAAGTAAAAAACAACACCAGAGGAGCCTTTGTGACTTTTTCTGCACATGATGTGCACTCAGTTGAGCCGGAACCTCTGCGCCGCCGATCCATTGCAGTCCCACAGCTCGACCTTCGCGCCGTTCGCCGTACCGTTGCCCTCGATGTCGAGACAACGACCCAGTGTGCTCAGGGAGTTGTCAGCACGGTGGAACCAGTGCTGGTCGACCGCCCAGGTCTGGCAGTCCCAGAGCTGTACGGCGGTGCCGTTGACGCCGGTGTCGTCCGCCGCGACGTCGACGCACTTGCCGCCGGGGCCGGTGACCGTGCCCTGGGGGCCGTTGGGCACGTCCGTCCGCCCGGAGTAGCCGACCGACACGATGTTGGCCTGCACGGCGTTCTCGGCCGCGTCGGTCGGATAGCCGGCGACCATCACGCCCTCGAAGAACGTGCCCATGTTCCAGTTGCTGTTGTCGCCGCCCGTGCCGAGGATGATGCCGCCCTCCTGGTGCATCGGCTGGTAGCCGCCCCGGGTGGGCAGGGCCCCGTCCCACCACGTGGTCAGCGCGCCGGACTGGGAGTCGCCGCCCTTCAGGGCGTATCTCGTCCGGCCGTCGTTCTTCAGCACCGCGGTGACGTACGCGCTGTTGTTGCCGCGGTTGGCTGTGTTGGAGCCGTTGTCGCCCTGGAACATGCCGTTCTCCAGGTCCGCCTCGACCCAGGGTCCCGAACCGGTGCACGGGGCGAAGTAGCACGTGGTGGCGATGCTGACCGCGTCCATGTGACCGTTTCCGGTGTCGGCGGGCGTGCTCTCGGCGTTGCCGTAGTCGAAGCAGCAGGCCGAGCCGACGTGGGTGCCGCTGGCCACCATGTAGGCGCCCTCGGGCTGTCCGTTCACCGCGACGCCCGAGGCCACGCCGGTGTAGCGGTAGCCGACGCCGGGTGAGATCCACACGCCGTAGACCTTGTGGCCGCCCGCGGTGACCGCGATCTCACTGGCGTCCGCCCCGCGGTCCGCGCCCATGCCGGCGGTTCCGGCGGGTCCCGGGGTCAGGTCGTTGTGGCGTGCGGTCTGGTCGTAGATCTTCGTGATGCGGCAGGTCGTTCCGCCGCAGAAGGTGTCCTGGCGGCCGGCGTCCGCGTAGCCGCCCGCCGACAGCAGTCCGATGTCGGTGGCGGCGCCGTCCGAGGCGCGGGTGACCCGGTACAGGAGTCCGTTGTAGGCGCCGTAGAGGGCGCGCACCGTGCTGTGCGCGGCGACGCACGGGGTACCGGCCCCGCCGTAGATGTCGCAGGGCTGCGAGCCGGCGGCCTCGGCCGGCCCGCTCAGGCCGGCCAGGGCGACGAGCACGAGCGCCAGGACGGCCGGCAGGGATCGCACGCGTGCGCAGGGGCGCCGCGGCGGCCTGGGCCCGGTGCCGGTCGTGGCGTCGGTTCCTGTTCCGGGTCCGTGTCCCTGTACGGGCCCGGGTCCGGTGACTGCAGATCTCTCTCCGCGCATCGTCTGCTCCTCGAAGGACGGGACGTGCTGCCAACAAGGTGGGGTGTCAGCCGAGTTCGTCTTTCGTTGCGGCCGTTGCGGAACGTACGAAGCGCGATCGATGGCGTCAGGATTTGTTGCTTCAGACTTATTTAAAGCTTTGGATCTGTCCTGAATTGTTGCTTCAGTGGGTGGCTTGACGCCTCACTTCGGGGCACACGGACATGTGGAGTGTTACTTCGACAGGAGGCACGTCATGATCGCCCTCGGAGTCATCCTGCTCATCATCGGCTTCCTCACGGGGATCTCCATCCTGTGGACCATCGGCATCATCCTCGTGGTGATCGGCGCGGTCCTGTGGATCCTCGGCTCCATGGGGCACGCGGTCGCGGGGCGCCGGCACTACTGGTAGGACCGGGGCCGTTCTCGGGGCAGTGACGCGGACCGGCTGCCCGGACGCAGGGCCGGACACGCCGGTCCGCGGTGTGTCCGGGCGCCGCGTACCCTGCTGCTCGTGTCCGCCTCAGCCCCGCATCCGCACCGTGTCGCCGTGCTCGTCCTGGAGGGTGCGAAGCCGCTGGACGTCGGCATTCCCGCCCAGGTGTTCACGACCCGGGCGAGCATGCCGTACGAGGTGCGGGTGTGCGGGGCGGCGCCCGGTCTGGTGACCGGCGGCGACGGTCTGTCGTACCACGTCGCGCACGGCCTGGAAGCGCTCGCGTGGGCCCAGAGCGTCTTCATCCCCGGATACAGGTTCCCGAATCGTGAGGACCCGCCGCGGGCCGTCGTCGACGGGCTGCTCGCCGCCCACGAACGGGGCGCTCGGCTCGCCGCGATCTCGACGGGCGCCTTCGCGCTCGCCGCGACAGGTCTACTGGACGGCCGCCGCGCCACGACACACTGGCACTACGCCCGGGCGCTGGCGGCGCGGCACCCGCTCGTCCGGGTCGACGAGAACGTGCTCTTCGTCGACGAGGGCAGCGTGCTGACATCGGCCGGTGCCGCCTCCGGCCTCGACCTGTGCCTGCACATCCTGCGCCGCGATCTCGGGGTGGCCCCGGCGAACCACGCGGCCCGGCGTCTGGTCGCGGCGCCCTACCGCAGCGGCGGCCAGGCGCAGTACGTGCCGCGCAGCGTGCCCGAGCCGCTCGGCGAACGGTTCGCGGCGACCCGCGAGTGGGCGCTGCACCGGCTCGGCCGGCCGCTCACCCTGGACGTGCTCGCCCGGCACGCGGCGGTGTCGCCGCGCACGTTCTCGCGCCGGTTCGTCGAGGAGACCGGGTACACGCCGATGCAGTGGGTGATGCGGGCCCGCGTGGACGTGGCGCGCGAGCTGCTGGAGCGTTCGGAGCGGAGCATCGAGCAGATCGCCGCCGACGTGGGTCTCGGCACGGCCGCGAATCTGCGGCTGCACTTCCAGCAGGTCCTCGGCACCACTCCGAGCGAGTACCGGCGCACCTTCACCCGCGGCGAGTAGCCCGCGACCGGCTGGCGCGATCCTTGCGAACTGTGGCGATCCCGCCTCTGTCAGCGGCCGCCGCCGCCCGCGAACCTGGTGGCGAGCGAAGGGACACCACTCATGACTCGTATCGCCATCAACGGTTTCGGCCGCATCGGCCGCAATGTGCTGCGCGCCCTGCTGGAGCGCGGCAGCGACCTGGAGGTCGTGGCCGTCAACGACCTCACGGAGCCCGCCACGCTGGCGCGGCTGCTCGCCTACGACACGACGGCCGGCCGGCTCGGCCGCCCGGTGACCGCCGACGGTGACGCCCTCGTCGTCGACGGCCGCCGCATCAGGGTGCTGGCCGAGCGTGAGCCGGAGCGGCTGCCGTGGGGCGAACTCGGCGTCGACATCGTGCTGGAGGCGACCGGCCGTTTCACCTCGGCGAAGGCGGCCCACGCCCATGTGGCCGCGGGAGCGCGCAAGGTGCTCGTCAGCGCGCCGTCCGACGGCGCGGACGTCACGCTCGCGTTCGGGGTGAACACCGGTGCCTACGACCCGGCCCGGCACACGATCGTCTCGAACGCCTCCTGCACGACCAACGCGCTCGCCCCGCTCGCCTCGGTGCTCGACGAACTCGCGGGGATCGAGCACGGCTTCATGACGACGGTGCACGCCTACACGCAGGAGCAGAACCTGCAGGACGGCCCGCACCGCGACGCCCGCCGGGCCCGCGCCGCCGGCGTCAACATCGTGCCGACCACGACGGGCGCCGCCAAGGCGATCGGCCTGGTGCTGCCGAACCTCGACGGCCGGCTGTCGGGCGACTCGATCCGGGTGCCGGTCCCGGTGGGCTCGATCGTCGAACTGAACACGACCGTCGCGCGTGACGTGACGCGCGACGACGTGCTGGCGGCCTACCGGGCCGCGGCCGAGGGGCCGCTGGCCGGCGTCCTGGAGTACTCCGAGGACCCGCTGGTGTCGTCCGACATCACGGGCAACCCGGCCTCGTCGATCTTCGACTCGGCCCTCACCCGGGTCGACGGGCGTCACGTGAAGGTGGTCGCCTGGTACGACAACGAGTGGGGCTTCTCGAACCGTGTGATCGACACGCTCGAACTGCTCGCCGCCGGCTGACCGGACACCCCGGCCGCGCCGTCCGCTACCGGCACAGTGCGTCGCCGAGCGGCGTGCGCTGGTAGCGGACGGTGCGGCCGCTGCGGGTGCGGCTGAGCAGGCCCGCGTCGTAGAGGACGGCCAGGTGCTGGCTGACGGCGCCCGGGGTGACGCCCAGACGGTGGGCGAGTTCGGTCGTGGAGGCCGGTTCGGCGAGCAGGCGCAGCAGCCGGGCGCGGGGCCGGCCGAGGAGCCGGACCAGGGCACGGTCGGTGACCGGGGGCGGCGTCTCGGAGAGGGTGGCGCGGCCGCGGGCCGGATAGACGAGGAGCGGCGGGCGGGACGCGTCGATCATCGTCTGGGCGCCGCGCCCGAAGAGCGTCGGCATCAGCACCATGCCGCGTCCCGCGATACGGATGTCGCCCGACGGCCAGGGAGCGGTGTCGCCCTCGCGGTGCAGACGGAGGTGACCGCCGGTCCACACGAGTCGCGGGTCGAGCCCGGCGAACAGGGCGGCCGCGCCCTGCTCCGCCAGCACCCGTGCCCGGTGGGCGAGATCGGCCTCCATGATGCTCCGCGTACGCGGCCACCACGCGTCGGCGAGGCAGGTGCGCCAGTAGGCGTCGAGGGCGTCGGTGAGCCGGACGAGGAAGGCCGCCGGGTCGGCCAGGCCCCGCGCGACGAGCGGGGGAAGCGTGTCCGCGGCGCGGTAGGTGGCCCGGAAGTCGGAGGCGACGACGTCCGGTGGGGTACGGCGGACCTCGTCGAGCTCGTGCGCGAAGACCGGCCGGGCCCGTGCCGGGCGCGGGGTGAGGAAGTCCGGCACCCACAGCCAGGGGGCGACCAGGACGGTGAGCAGTTCGTGGTCCAGGTGCTCCAGGCGCGGGCGGATACGGCGCAGCCACGGCCGGTGGTGCGGGTACCGCGCGGGGTCGTGCAGACACCGCAGCGAGAACACCGCCTCCTGCAGCGGGGAGTAGGCGAAGGAGGTGGTGGCCAGGTCGCCGATGGCGAAGCGGAACTCGATCATTGAGTGTCACGCTAAATCATTGTCGGACCGGGGCGGGGAGGGGGTTGGCTGTCGGGCATGACCACCACACCACTTCCGAAGTCCGTTGCCGAGGACGGCGGTTCGCGGGCGGGGCGGGCGACCCGGGCGGGCGGGCTGCTGCCGGCCGACCCGGTGCTGCGCCTCGCCACCGTGCTGACCGCGGTCAACTCCCTTGGCAACGGGCTGTACTTCCCGCTGGGCGTCCTGTACTTCACGCGTATCGTCGGCCTGGAGGCGACCGCCGTCGGGCTCGGGATGACGGTCGCGGGCCTGGTGGGCGTGGCCGCGGGGGTGCCCGCCGGGCGGGCCGCGGACCGGTGGGGCGCCCGGCGGGTCGGCTCCCTGCTGTGGGGCGGCACGGGCATCGCCACGGCTTCGTACGTCCTCGTGGGTTCCTACGCCGCGTTCCTCGTCGCGGTGATCTGCGCGACGGGACTGCAGATGGCGAGCCGCGGGGTGCAGGGCGCGCTGTACGCGGAGGTGCTGCCGCCGGCGACGCGGGTGGAGGCGCGGGCGTATCTGCGGATGGTGACGAACGTCGGGATGGGCGTGGGCGGCGCGCTGGGCGCGGTCGCTCTGCAGGTGGACACGGAGGGCGCCTACCTGACGGTGATCGCGTTGAACGCGCTGTCCTTCGCGGGCCCCGCGCTGCTGCTGCCCCGGCTGGCGCCGGCGTCGCACACGCGGGAACGTGCGGTCCCGGCCGCCGGCGCTCCGGCGGCCGAGCGCTGGCGAGCAGTGCGCGACCTGCCCTTCCTGACGGTGACGGTGCTCAACGCGGTGCTGGTGGTGCAGTACACGCTGGCCGAGGTGGGGCTGCCGCTGTGGATCGTGCAGCGCACCACGGCTCCGCGCTGGACGGCGGCCCTGCTGATGATCGTCAACTGTGTGCTGGTGGCGCTGCTTCAGGTGCGGGTCGCCCGGCGCGCCTCCCAAGTGCACACGGCGGTACGGGCGATGGGCTGGTCGGGGCTGCTGCTGGCGGCGGCCTGCGCGGTGTACGCGCTGTCCGCGGGCCTCTCCCCCGTGTGGGCGGTGCTGTCGCTGACGGCCGGGGCGGTGGTGCAGGTGTTCGCCGAGGTGCTGTCGGCGGCGGGCGGCTGGACCCTCGGCTACGAACTCGCCGACGCCCGCGCGCACGGCGTCTACCAGGGGGTGTTCGGCACGGGTGCGTCGGCGGGGATGATGGCGGGACCGGCCCTGGTCACGGTCACCGCGATCGCCCACGGCACCTTCGGCTGGGCGGTGCTCGGCGTGGTGTTCGCCGTCGCCGGGCTCTGCGTGGCACCGGCCGTGCGCTGGGCCCGGCGGGACGGCGCCTGGCGGGGCGAACCGGCTTGACGCCCCGGGCCGGAGGGCGGCGAAGGCCGGGCCCTCCCACCGCGGGTATCCTGAGCGCGATCCGGCCCTCCTCGGTCAACTGGAGCAGCACGCATGGAACTTGTCTTCGCCGGCCGGGTGATCGAGTGGCGGGGGCCGTCACCGTTCTACTTCGTCGCCGTGCCCGAGGAGGAGTCCGCCGACATCCGGCAGATCGCCTCGGCGGCCACGTACGGCTGGGGCGTGATTCCGGTCGACGCCCGGATCGGCGGCAGCGACTTCTCCACGTCGCTCTTCCCGAAGGACGGCGGCTATCTGCTGCCGCTGAAGAAGGCGGTGCGTGCGCAGCGGGGCCTGTCCGCGGGCGACGACGTGACCGTGGCGATGACCGTGCGCCTCTGACCGGCCGGACCGGCCGCTGCCGGTGCCGGGCGCCCCGGCAACAACCGGAATCCGTGGTTCCGTGACATCCCTCACAGCGCTCCCGCGACATGAGCGGGTCGGTTAGTAGACACCACTCTGGCGACATATGGGATTTGTCCGTCTTGGTACGGAAGTGGATCAGACCCGGTCGGACGGCGTTCCGTCCGGCCGGGCGCGCCTGCCGTCCTCGTGGCGCACGACGGTTTCTGACGGAGCGGCAGTGGTGGGCGCGCCCCGCTCGCGCCCGGCCTGCACGCCCGGCCGCCCTTGGCAAGGGCCGTCCGCGGCTACTAGGCGCGGTAGTACGACTGCCTCTTTGCATGCCATGTGAAGGCTTCCTAAGAATGACGATCCGCAAGGCGTTCCCGCAGGTCGGGAGCGGAGTCCGCGACGCGTCGGCGACACCGGGACGCGCAACGACCAGCGAGTGAGGTCACGCAATGGGAGAGCATCGCAAGAAGCAGCATTACCGGCGGGTGGTCATCGCTGCGGTCGCCGTGAGCGCCGTCGGAGTGCCGTCCATAGCCATGGCCTGCGGCGAGTGGCCGGACGGCGGAGCGGACCGCCCCGTCGCCGCGCAGGCCGCCGCCGCCCAGAGCCGGTACGACGACCACGGGCAGCGCTACTGGCACGGTGACGGTGGCATCGCGCCCAGCTGGCTGCCGTCGCAGACGCCGGGCGCGACCGCACCGAGCACGACCGCCCCGAGTGCGACCGCACCGAGCACGACCGCCCCGAGCGCCCCCGCGGCCACCCCCGAGAAGCGGGTGCCGAAGCACCACCACCGGCACGTGCACAGGCACAAGCACACCGTCAAGGTGTCCCCCAGCGCTCCCCGGCCCACCGCGACCACGCCTCAGCCCGCCCCGAAGCCCGCCGGCACGGCTCCCCGGACCACGCCCCGGCCCACCACGCCCCGGCCCACCGCGCCCGCGGCCACCACCGCGCCGAGCACCCCGAGGCCCACCGCCGGCGCCACGGCCTCCGGCGTCACCGCCCGGATCCTGGAACTGGTCAACGCCGAGCGCGGCAAGGCCGGTTGCTCCCCGCTGACCCTGAACGCGACCCTCACCAAGGCCGCGCAGGAGCACAGCCAGGACATGGCCGCCCACCAGAACATGTCGCACACCGGATCCGACGGCTCCTCCCCCGGCGACCGGATCACCGGCGCCGGCTACACCTGGAGCTCCTACGGCGAGAACGTCGCCTACGGCTACTCCACGGCGGAGCAGGTCATGGCCGGCTGGATGTCCAGCCCCGGCCACCGGGCCAACATCCTCAACTGCTCGTTCAAGGAGATCGGCGTCGGTCTCGCGCAGCCCAACAGCTACTGGACCCAGGACTTCGGAACCGCCCGCTAGGCCGAGTCCGCCTCGCTCCACCTCACCGCTCCGGCCCGGCCAGGGCCCGCAGCAGCAGCACGGTCACGTCGTCGGTGCGCCGGCCGCCCGGCCAGGCGTGCCGGACGAGGCCGTCGGCGAGGTCCGCGAGGTCACCGCCGTCGGCACCGGCGAGATGTGCGGCCAGTTCCATCGTGGTCTGCGCGACGTCGGTGCCCGGGTGTTCCACCAGCCCGTCCGTGTGCAGGGCGAGGATCGCTCCCTCGGGCAGGGCGGCGGCCGTGACGGGGTAGCGGACTCGTGTGCCGATGCCCAGCAGGGGCCCCGGTTCGACGTCCAGTGTCGTCGCGTGCCGCGGCGCCGGTCTGATCAGCGGCGGAAGGTGCCCGGCGCTGGCGAGGCACAACCGGTGCCTGGCCGGGTCGAGTTGCACGTACAGACACGCGACGAGCAGTTCGGAGTCCAGGTCCGCCAGCAGCTGGTTGGTGCGGGCCAGGACCTGGTCCGGTGCCGCCCCCGCCGTCGCGTGGGCGTGGATGGCGGTGCGGACCTGCCCCATGAGCGCGGCCGCTGCGACGCTGTGCCCCTCCACGTCGCCGATGACGGCCGCGGCGGTGCCGTCGTCGAGGCGCAGCAGGTCGTAGAAGTCCCCGCCCACGTCCAGGCCATGACCGGCCGGCAGATAGCGGGCGGCGACCTCGAGACCCGGCACCTGGGGCAGGGTGCGGGGCAGGAGCGCCTGCTGGAGTTCGTGGACGAGACGGTGCTGGGAGTCGTACAGGCCGGCACGGTCCAGCGCCTGCGCGACGAGCCCTGCCAGTGAGGTGAGCACGGCGCGCTCGTCGGCGCTGAAGTCGTGCGGACGGTCGTACGTCAGGATGCAGCAGCCGACGGGGCGGCCGGAGACGACCAGCGGCAGGAAGGCCCACGCCTGTTTGCCGCTGAGCCGGGCTGCCTGGGGGTGGCTGCGGGCGAGCTCGGCCGGACTGGAGATGAAGGCGGGGACGCCGGCCGCCAGGACGTCACCGGCCGGTGTGAGCTCGGTGTCCAACGGGAGCGCGTCCAGGCGCTCCAGAGCCTCGCCGGGATAGCCGTAGTGGCCGACGATGCTCAGCCGGCCGGCGTCGACGGCCGGGAGGACCATGCCCTGGGCGCCGAACGCGGGCAGGATCTGGTCGGTGACGAGCGTGACGAGGTCCCGCACGGTGACGATCTCGGTGAGCGCGGCCGCGAGGTGGACGAGCTGGTAGAGCCGTCCCGTCGGAGCCGGCGCGGCGGTACGCCGCGCCACCGGTGCCGCGGGGTCGGCGGCCTGCTCCCGGCCCGGGACGACGCGGACGCTGATACCGCTGCCGTCGGGGTAGAGCCGGAAGGTCAGCCACCGGTCCGGCGGCCGCAGGGCGTCGAAGGAGGCGGGCGCCCGGCTGACGACGACCGTGCGGTACTGGTCCTCGTACACGGGGTCGTCCAGCCACGGCAGGGACTGCCAGGGCCGGGTGCCGAGCAGTTCCTGCACCGAGCGCCCGAGCAGCCGGGCGGCCGTGGTGCTGGCGAAGGTGACCCGGCCCTCCAGATCGAGGGACACGGCACCCTCGGGAACGCGTTCGAGGTAGTCGGCCGCGGCCGTGCCGGTCAGCAGGGGGTGGCGCACGGTGTCGACGCGGAAGACGCGGGGCAGCTCGGGCAGGTCCGGTGGCGCGGGCGAGTCGTCCAGCAGACGGGCGAGCTGGTGCGCGCTGGCGGTGATGTGGCCGCGTTCACGCGCGGACGCGGCGCGCGCCCGTTCGTCGGGCCACAGCAGTACCAGGCCGCCCCAGCACCGGCGCGCACCGGTCACGGGGACCGCGGCGAGAGCGAACCGGTACGGCAGCACGGCGGCGGTGCGCGGATAGCGGCGCGCCATCTCGTCGTGGCCCGCGACCCACACCATCCGGCGTTCTCTGATCGCCTCGGTGAGCGGCGCGGGAGCGGTGAGCGGCAGGCGCCGCCACGGAGCCGTGAACTCCTGCGGCACCCCGCACACGGCCACCATCCGCAGGACCCCTCGCGGCTCCTCGGTGAGGAACAGACCGCCGATGGACGCGCCGGTGCGGCGCACCACGCCGGTCAGCGCCGACCCGAGCGCCTCGTGCAGCGAACCGTCCTCCTGGGGATCAGGCCGCATAGCGCCTCCACCGACTGTCGAGTGAAGCCGTCAACCACCCCGCCCACCGGTTGCCCGCCAAACGACGACCCATACACGACGAGAGTGAACATATGGCTGATATGGGTCATCTCCGAGGCGAGTGACCTGCGCCTCCGACACTGGTGGGCCGGAAGACGGCTACTGATCCGGCTTCGGGGTAGCCGACTGATTCAGATCAACTACGTACCCAGTGACAACCGAGGCATTTTCATGGCCATCCCGCTTAGGCAGAAGGCGTCGGATGAGCCGGAACGGAACGGGGACGCCTCGCTGCGGTGGAACACCACCTGGGACAGCGGCGCCATCAGCGCCGCCCAGGCCCGCGCAGCGGCGGAGCGCTTTCTCGTCCGTGTCCGTGCCACCGACCGCGTCCCCGTCCCCGACCGCGTGGTGCAGGACACGCAACTGGTGGTCAGCGAACTGATCACGAACGTCGTACAGCACACGTCGGGGCCCTGCGGGCTCGGTCTGGAGGTGTCTGCCGACGGTGACCGTCTCCGGATCTCGGTGTGGGACTCCTCGCGCCGGATGCCCCAGGTCCGGTCCCGCGACGGACAGCGGATCGGCGGCCACGGCCTCGAGATCGTCAAGGCGATCAGCCATACGCTCTCCGTGACGGCGCGGGACGGGGGCAAGCACGTCGACGTGTCGCTCCTGCTGCCCGGCGCGCGCGGCCCCGCGGCGCCGGCGGACCCGGATCCGCTGGGCCGGGCGCCGCGGGAACGGACCCGTGCGGATCCGCCCAACGGACCGCCACCGGGGCGGACCGGAATCGCCACCGGGACGGACGGCATCCCGCGCGCGGCCGGTCAGGCCGTCCCGGGTTTGTCGTCGCGTACCCGCTCGGCGATGTCACGCAGCTTGACGTTGTGCTCCTGCGAGATGCGCCGCAGTACGTTGAAGGCGTCCTCCTCGCTCAGCCCGTGGCGCTCACGCAGAATGCCCATGGCCTCCCCGACGGCGTGCCGGCTCTCCAGCCCGTGCTCGAGCTGGTCGATGGTGCGCGCGCTGGCCAGAGCCACGGCGGCGTGCGAGGCCAGCAGCCAGCCCGCCGTCTCGATCTCCTTGCTGAAGGCCCCCGGGCGGGAGCTGTACAGGTTCAGCGCCCCGAAGTCCTCCTGGTCCGTGTACAGCAGCACCCCTGTCATGCTGGACACGCCCAGGTCGCGGGCCGACGACGCGAAACGCTCCCAGTGGGGCTGGGGCGCGCTCATGTCGGGGATGCGGTAGATGCGGTCGCCGCTCCTGCGCCGGGCCAGGTCGAAGCACGGCCCCTCCCCCAGCTCGCCCTGGAGCCGGTCGGACTCACGGACGATGTCGTGGGTGGCGGACAGGGTGACCGCCTTGCCCTTGCGCACCGCGAGGATGCCCGCGAACTCACAGCCCTCGACGAGTTCCACCGCCGCGGCCGAGATCTTGTCCAGCGTCGCCTGTACCGAGTCCTGCTCCAGCAGGTCCCTGGCGAGCCGGGCCATCGCCTCCGCGTACTCCCGCCACTCCATCCGTCACCACCCGTCTCGCTCACCGGTTCGATCAACAGTAGCCCCGCCGCGGCGGGCACCGCGCCCCCGGCCGCGGCCCGGGCGCGGCGGTCCGGAGCGACGGCTCAGTCGTCGGAGTCCGGTTTGCCGCGCGCGGCGGCGTACGCCTGGGCCGGTGTCATCGGGACACCGCCCAGGCTGACCGTCTTGTAGGGGCTGACCCTGGCGCAGGTCTTGGCCTGGTCGGCGGTCTGGGCGTGGGCGTTGGAGACGGCCGCCCCGGTGTCGGCCGGTTCCGGCGAGGCCGAGGACGAGGTGCCGGGCCAGGTGGTGCCGCTCGGCCAGTCGGTGCCGACGACGAGGGTGAGGCCGGTGCCGGTGCCCTGCTCGAGATGCGAGGCGGGCAGGCCCAGGGCCTTGGCGGCGGTCCGGGCCTCGGCCTTCTGGCCGGTGCCGTAGGTGAGCGTGGTGGTGGCCGCGGGGCTGGGGGCGTTGGCCGTGGTCGTACCGGTGCTGAAGCCCTTGCCGGTGAGGGCGGCGGCGACGGCGGAGGCGCGGCCGGTGATCCCGGTGCCGTTCTCCACCGTGACGGCGATGCCGGAAGCGGGCACGGCCTTCGCCTCGGCGGTCGCCGAGGCCGCCCCGGACTTCTTTCCCGAGCCGGTGGTCAGTGACCGGTCGTCGGCGATGGCGGAGAACAGCGCCCTGGCGCCGGAGCCCACCACGACCCGGTTGCTGTCGCCCGGGTCGGCGCCGGTCTGCATGGTGGTGAAGGTCATCCGCTTGGTGGGGACCTTGTTCACGTCGGTGGCGAGACCGATCAGCTTCTTCACGGTGCCGAGGCCGTCGTCCACGGTCAGCGCCTTGGTGGCGGCGTCCGCGAGATCGTAGACCGCGCTCGGGTCGGTGAGCGTGCCCGCGCTCTTGAACTTGCGGATCATCGCGCCGAGGAAGATGTGCTGGGAGATGGTGCGCCCGAGGTCGCCGCCGTCGCCGAAGCCGTGCCGGGAGCGGACGAACTCCAGGGCCGCGACGCCCTTCAGGGTGTGGCTGCCCTCGGACAGCTTCAGATGCGAGTAGGTGTCGTAGACGTCGTCGGTGACGCAGACGGAGACTCCGCCGACCGCGTCGGACATCTTGACCACGCCGGCGAAGTCGAGCTTGACGAAGTGGTCGATGGGGATGCCGGTGAGCTGGTGCACGGTGGCCACCTGGCAGGCGGGGCCGTACTGCAGCGCGCTGTTGATCTGGCCGTAGTAGCCGCCCGTGGACCGGCCGGTCGCGGTGTCCTTGCAGGCCGGGACCTTGGTCATGGTGTCGCGGGGGATGCTCATCACGGTGGCGTTGGAGCGGTCGGCGGATATGTGCACCACCATCTGCACGTCGGCGTTGCTGCCGTCCTGGACGCCGGTGCGCGAGCAGCCGCCGCCGAGTTTGCAGTCCGCCTTGCTGGTGCGTCCGTCGGAGCCCATCACCAGGATGTTGATCGGGGTGCGGCCGAACGCGTCGGCCTTCTCGGTGCCGCCCTTGCCGTCGAGCGAGACGCTGTGGATGTTGCCGTTCAGGTGCTCGTAGAACCACCAGCCGGCACCGGCCGTGGCCAGTACCGCGAGCGACAGGCCTATTCCGGCGATCCGCAGCGCGCGCCTGCCGCGTCGGACCGGCCGGGCCCGCCGCGCCCGTGCGCCGCGGCGGGGCCGGGCGGCTTCCCCTGCCGCCTGCCGGGCGGCACCGCGGCCACCGGAGGGGTGCGGGGCGCCGGACTCGTCGGTGCGCTGTGCGGGCACTCGGGCGGTGCCGCGCGTGGCCTGCCCGCCCGGGCCGTCCCACGGGTCGCTCATCTTCCACTCCCCTGAACGGTCGGGCCCGGCAGACCGGACCGTTCGGGTGCACGGGCGGGCTTCACCTGGGTTATTCGGTTGCGAAATCTAACAAACCCATGGCGCGAACAGCACGGATCCTGGGGCAATTCACAGGTGAGAGATCGGCAAGACCGGCTGCCGGGGCCGTCCGGCACCGGGACGAACCGGGGCTTTTCGGCCGACGCAAAAGGGGCACGCGTCCGGGGTACGTGTTCCGACCGGAGGGGCGGTGTCCCGATGTCCGAGTACGAGCGTTCCCGCACGATGCCCGCACAGCCCGAGCATGTCTTCGACCAGGCGGCCAACGTCAGCCAGCTCGACGCGTGGCTGCCGCGGGAGCTGCACGTGCACGTGGAGGATCTCCCGGCCGTCACGGTCCACGAGGACGACACCGACCAGGACACGGCGGCCCTCATGCGGGCCGAGAACGACCAGATGCGCATCGAGTGGGGCACCCGCGAGCAGGGCAGTTACGCGGGCTGGCTCCAGGTCGCGGGTATCGGCAGCGGCGCCAGCGAGGTGATCGTGCACCTGTCCTTCTTCGACGAGAGCCACGATCCGGGCGAGCGGCAGGTGTGCGACGCCCTCGACCACAGTCTGCGGCGCCTGGAGGAACAGGTACGGCTGCGCGTCGACAACGCGGCGGGGTGAGCCGCCACGGGCGCGTGTCCGGTGAGCGGACGCCGCCCGTCCCCGAAGGCATGTGACGCGCCCTGCGGGTATACGTACGCCCGGCGGAGCCGGCGCCCGCCCCGAAGCCATGGTGAGGGGGCGGGCCACGACAGGGGAGGCAGGGCATGTTGCAGCGGACGGCGGAGGAAGACGGGCACCCGGACGCGGGCGCGACGACGACGGAGGACACGGAGGCCCGCAAGCAGCGGCTGCGAAGACGGCTGGAGCGTCTGCTCGGCATCGCCGCGACGGAGGGCAACCGGCTCACGCGGCTGCGCAACGGCGACGCGATCTTCCCCGCCATGCTCGAGGCGATCCGCTCGGCACGGCACACCATCGACATGATGACCTTCGTCTACTGGCGCGGCGAGATCGCGCACGAGTTCGCGAACGCGCTGGCGGAGCGGGCCGGGGCGGGGCTGCGGGTCCGGCTGCTGCTGGACGGGTTCGGGGCGAAGGAGATCGAGCCGAGCCTGCTGGAGGCCATGGACGAGGCCGGGGTCCAGGTCGCCTGGTTCCGCAAACCGGTGCGGCTGTCCCCGCTGAAGCAGAACCACCGCTGCCACCGCAAGGCCCTCGTCGTCGACGAGAGCCTCGCCTTCACCGGCGGCGTCGGCATCGCGGAGGAGTGGTGCGGGGACGCCCGTGGTCCCGGCGAGTGGCGGGACACCCATGTGGAGGTGCGCGGACCTGCCGTGGACGGCATAGCCGCCGCCTTCGCGCAGAACTGGGCCGAGTGCCACGACACGCTCTACGACGAGCGGGACCGGTTCATCGAGCACGAGCAGCCGGGCCGCGCGGTCGTGCAGGTGGTGCGGGGCTCGGCCAGCTTCGGCTGGCAGGACATGCAGACGCTCGTGCGGGTCGTCCTGACGTCGGCACAGGAGCGGTTCCGCCTCTCCACCGCGTACTTCGCGCCCGACGACTACTTCGTCGACCTGCTGGCCGCCACCGCCCGGCGCGGCGTGCAGGTGCAGATCCTGCTGCCCGGGCCGCACACCGACCAGCGGGCCTGCCGCCTGGCCGGGCAGAACCACTATCAGCGGCTGCTGGACGAGGGCGTGGAGATCCGCGAGTACCAGCCGACCATGCTGCACACCAAGATCATCACGGTCGACTCGGTCGCCTCGCTGATCGGGTCCACGAATTTCAACCGGCGCTCCATGGAGCACGACGAGGAAGTCATGCTCGCCGTGCTCGACGAGGAGTTCACCGCCGGCCTCGACCGTGACTTCGACGAGGACCTGGAGCGCAGCGAGCCGGTCGACCCCGTGCGCTGGCGGCGCCGGCCGGTGCTCCAGCGGGCCCGCGAGCTCTCGGTCGCACCGATCCGCAGGTTCCTGTAGAGGTTCACCCTGTCCGGTATGAGCGCGTCACCCCGTCTCGTGCGGGTTCGCCCCGTCCCGCCGCACGCGGTGGGACGGGCACCCGCGCCGGACAGGTGTCGAACCCCGGTCCGGGGGCATCGGCGCAGTATGAATGCACAGTCATGGGCCCTGCGTGGACGGGGCCACGCCCGCCGCGCGGCCGACAGCACGGCGATGGCCGCGGCGGCCCGCTCGGGATTCGCCGCCCGAGGACTGATCTACGTACTGGTGGGCGTGATAGCCCTGCAGATGGCGTTCGGCGGCGACGGCGGCGGCAAGCAGGCCGACCGCGGGGGCGCGCTCGGCGAACTCGCGTCCAAGCCGTTCGGCTCGGCGATGCTGTGGATCGTCGGCGTCGCCCTCGCCGGCATGGCGCTGTGGCGACTGTCGGAGGCGGTGTGCGGCGGGGCCGGCGCGGACGGGAGCAAGGCGTCCAAGCGCGCCATGGCCGCCGCACGGGCGGTGTTCTACGCCTTCCTGTCCTTCTCCGTCCTGTCGTACGCGGCCGGGGACAAGGGCAGCGGAAGCGGCTCCTCCGACCGGAACACCGACGACGTCACCGCCACCGTGCTGAAGTGGCCGGGTGGACAGTGGATCGTCGGTATCGCCGGGGCCGCCGTGGTGGTCGCCGGACTGTGGATCGCCGTCCGGGCCGTGATGAAGAAGTTCCGCAAGCATCTGCGGACCATGGAGATGTCCCACAAGGCCAAGCGGTTCACCGACTTCTTCGGAGTCGCCGGCGGTACGGCCCGGGGCCTCGTCTTCGCCGTCGCCGGGGTCTTCGCGCTGGTCGCGGCGGTGCAGCACCAGCCCGGCAAGGCCAAGGGCATGGACGACACGCTGCGTTCGTTCCGCGATCTGCCGGCTGGTCCGTGGCTGCTCGCCCTCGTCGCCCTCGGCCTGGCCGCGTTCGGCGTCTTCTCCTGGTGCAACGCCCGCTGGCGCAAGGTCTGAACCGGCGTCCTAGGGTACGTCCCCGGCCTGGCCGGGCAGCGGCACGGTGGTCGTGACCCGTTTGCCCCGGTCGTGCCGGGTGACGCGCACGCGGCCGCAGATCCGGAGCACGAGGTGCAGGCCGCGGCCGCCCATGCGCTCGGCGTCCACGGGCCGGACCACGGGCGATCGCTGGGATGTGTCCGAGACGGTGACGCGCAGCTCGTGCCGGCCGGGAGCGACCTCCAGGAGCATCCCGCAGGGGCCGGGAGCGTGGCGCAGCGCGTTGGTGATCAGTTCGCTGACCACCAGTTGCGCGTCCTGGCTGGCACGCAGCACGGGAGGGTGCCCGGCCCGGGCGAGAAGGGTGCGGACGGCGCCGCGCGCGTCGGCGATGCGCAGGGCGCCCTCGGCCCAGGTCGCGCTGAAGCGCAGCGCGTCCACCGGCTCGGGTGACCCGGCACCGGACACGCCGTTCTGTGGGCCCGGCGTCGTGTGCGGCCCGGGGCCGCCCTCGCTCTCATGCGTCACGGACATCCCGCCCCCCTCGGTGTTCCCGGCATCCTTCCCGTCTTTCAGGTGGTGCACCGCGCGTCAGGGCGTGTCGCTGCGCAGCGCGCTGTCGCGGGAGTCGGTGATCGTGAAGTGTTCGAGGGTGCCGCTGATGGCCAGCAGCCGGACCAGAGCCTCCTGCAACGGGCCGAGGATGACGAACTCACGGCCCCGCGCGCGGTGGCGCCGCTGGGCGTCGAGGAGGGCACTGAGCAACTGGCTGTCGCCGAAGGTGACCCCCGAGAGGTCCACCACGGTGGTGGGCAGATCGGACTCGTCGGCCTCGGCCCAGGCGGCGCGCAGCAGGTCGCACTCGTCGAAGTCGATCTCCCCGCGCACCCTGATCTCCAGGACGCGCGCGTGCCGCGCGACCTGCACTGTTGTCTCGGAACCCCACCGCATGCCGTCATCCTGCCATCCGCGGTCGGGGGAAGGCGAGGCCGGTGTCACGAGACCACCGCCCCGGTGACGCCGCCCTCTTCCGGCGGGCCCGGTTCGCCGGCCGCGACGGGTGCGGTGAGATGACCGAGCACGTTGGTGTGCCGCAGCATGCGCTCCAGGACGTCGGGCCGGTGGTCCAGATGCAGCGCGGCCCCGGCCGCCCGGGTGTGCCGGTGGATCATCAGCAGCGCGGACAGTCCGATGGAGTCGATCCACGTGAGCGCGGCGAAGTCCAGGCGCACATGGCGGGGGGCCGGCGGGCCGGCGAGGCGGGCGACGACGGTGTCCACCAGCTCGTCGCTGGTGTCGTAGTCGAGTTCCCCGCCGACGCGTACGGTCAGGGTGGACGGCGCGCTGACCGTGGTGAGGCTGAATTCGGTGGCAGAGTGCTGGGTCATACGTGCAGGTCGGGTCCGGGAGCGGGCGTGCGGGCGCGCTCGAGCATGGCGGTGGCGCCCTCACGGAGCAGTTTCAGGGTACGCGGGAAGTCACGCAGCCGGTCGGACAGCGCGTCCAGGCCGCTGACCAGGGAGAGCGCCGGGACGTTTCGCGCCTCGAGGATCTCCGCGGTCCACAGGAGGAATCCGGTGAACACCTCCACGTCGTCGACGTAGAGCGCCGTGGCCAGGAAGTCGACGATGTGCGCGATGTCCTCGGCGGTCCGCTCCCGCTGTTCGTCACTGTACTCACGCAGCGCGGGGAAACGGTTCTCCAGATCCTTCAGCGTCTGTTTGACGAGCATGCCGCGCGACTGGACGACCATCGTGTACTCCTGGTCGGCCAGGTGCGGCAGGTCGTCGACGATCTGCCGGGCGGCGGCCGGGTCGGGGTGCGGCAGGTCGGCCTCCAGCGCCGCCGCCGCGCCGCGGGCGTCCGCCGCCCACCGGTCCGCTCCGAGCGCGAACGCGTAGCGGCCCCGCGGGCCGAACGCGCGGCCTCCGGCCAGCACCGGGACGCCGACGGCCTGACAGGCCGTGATGGCCGCGTGCGCGGTGGGCAGGTGGGTGGGGATGGATCCGGACAGCAGCACCGCCCGCGGGTTGGTGTGGTGCAGGTGGGCGACGAGGTGGGGGGTGGGTGTCTGCGCGCCGAGGTAGTCGACCTGCCAGCCGCGCAGGCGCAGGATCTCCGCCACGAGCCGGGCGGGGAAGGCGTGCCACTCCCCGTCCACACAGCCGACCGTCACACGTCCGCGGTACTCACGCCGGTACGGGCCGCCGTCCTGACGGTGGGCCAGGGCGGCGACCACCCGCTCGTTGATGGCGGTGGCGGCGTGTTCCTGGGCCACGCTGATGCGGTTGGCGGCCCATTCGGTGCCGACCTTCGCCTGCACCCGGGCGATGACGTCCAGCAGCAGGGTCTCCTCGTCGACGCCCTCGGCGAGCGCGCCGTGCACGACAGCGACCGCGCTGTACTCGTCGGCGTCCACGACGGCCTGCCAGAGCCGGTCCTCGATCCGGCTCACCGGTTCGGGAAGGCTCACCCGCGCCTCCCCCCGCGCTCGCCCGCGCCGTCGTGGTCCGCGGTGCCCGGTGAGGCCTTGGCCGGGGCACTGACGGCGACGGTCGCCATGTCGTCGTGGCGGCCCGTCCCGATCCACTGGGCGGCGAGCATCTGCACCCGCTCCACGACCGCCTCGGCGGGCAGCCCGGCGCACTCGGCCAGGGTCCGCCTCAGCCGCCGTTCGCCGAACATCTCGTCGCCGAGCGGCCCGCCGCGTGCCTCGGTGATGCCGTCCGTGTACAGCAGGCAGGTCTCTCCGGGGCCGAGCACCGCCTCGGCGCCGACCGAGCTGATCTCCGGCAGCGCGCCGACCAGGGTGCCCCGGGTGGGCACCTCCTCCACGCTGCCGTCGCGGCGGACGATCAGCGGCGGCAGATGCCCGGCGCTGGTCAGCCGTACGTGCACCCGGTCGTCGCGGCGGCGCACGGAGGCCAGCACCAGGGTGGCGAACCGGGTGTGCTGGGTGGTCAGCAGGGCGCCGTTCAGCAGTTTCAGCACCTCGTCGTGGTTTCCGGCCAGTGGCAGCAGGGCGTGCAGGGTGTTGCGGATCTTGCCGGTCAGCACGGCCGCGTCCAGGCCCTTGCCCGCGACGTCTCCGAGCACGACGAGGGTCTCCTGCGAGCTCTCGGCACCGGGGTGGAAGTCGTAGAAGTCACCGCCCACCCGTTCCTCGTCCCCGGCGGGACGGTACTGCCCGGCATACTCGACCCCGTCCACCGTGTGCAGGGCCGGCGGCAGCAGTTCGCGCATCAGCGTGGCCGTTATGGCGGTCTGCTCGGTGTACAGGCGGGCCGCGGACAGGGCGGCTCCGGCCCTGGCGGCGAACAGCCGGGCGAAGACCTCCTCACCCTCGGTGAAGACCCGATCGGTGCCCGAACGGAGCAGGATGAGGGCCCCGGCGGGGACGCCGTGACCGGGCAGCGGGGTGACGATCACCGAGCCGACGGGCCCGGCGAAGCCCTCCGGGACGACCCAGCCGGGGAGGCCGTCGGGGTCGATCCACCGGGCCGGGACCGGCGGGAATCCCTGCAGGGCCTCCGCCAGGCCGTGCACGGCGCGCGCGTCGATCTGCCGCACGGCCCGCTGGACGGGGTGACCGCGCTGGGCGTAGGTCAGGGTGTGCCGGCGCCCCTGCGGGGGCAGCACGAGCACGGCGGCCTCGGCGAGGTGTTCCGCGGCCATGCCCACGGTCGCGTCCGCGCAGCGCGGCACGTTGAGGGTGGACAGCAGTCTGCTGGACACGGCCGACAGGATGGCCACCCGTTCCTGCGAGCTGTGCAGGGCGGTCTCGGCCACGCGCCGGTCGGTGTCGTCGATGAGCCACCACACCACGGCGCCGCCCTCCGACGGGGTGGCATGTGCCTCGTAGCGGCGTTCGTCGATCTCTCCGGTCAGCGGGCCGGTGAAGGTGCCGGCCGGTCCTTCGGTGAGGCGCCGGTGGGCCGCGGACAGCCAGGACGGCAGGAGGTGCTGCCGCGCGCCGTCGCCGTCCCGGTGCGGCAGGAGCCGGCGGGCGGCGGCGTTCAGGCCCACGAGAACACCGCTCCGGTCGATGACGAGGACCGGGTAGGGGGCATCACCCCAGGTCGCGCCGACGTTGACGCCGGCGTCCCGCGGGTAGGCAAAAGAACTCGGGGAAGCGCACACAAGCGGGGGCACGCACGCCGCGCACCCCACCACCTTCCTGCCTCAGGGGATGTTGTCCTTCGGCAACCGTCCCGCATCCACCGCTGGGAAGCAAGCCGCCCCCAGGCATTCGCGCACCGTCAGGGCGACGGCGAGGGCGGCGCCATGGCCCAGCGGATGGCGCGGGTCAGCAGGTGACCGGCCGGGCGCACCGTGAGGTCCTCGACCAGCGGGACCCGGGGCAGTCGCAGCAGACCGCGGGCCCAGTCCGGCAGGAGGTTCACGGCGTTCGCCGCCAGGGCGCCGTACAGGGGGCGCGCCGCGAGCGGCCCGGGCGGTTCGAGGAGCAGGAAGCGTGCCACGGCACGGGCCTCGGGGGTGGCCCTGAGTTCGGGCCGGTAGCTCTCCAGCCGGTCGGACAGGGCTCGGCGGTCGCGCGGCGGGTCGGACACCCCGAGGGCTTCGGCGACCGTCGCGGTGTCGCCTGCGTAGCCGTCGTAGCCGGCCGCGTCGAGACGGTGGGCGCCGTAGCGTTCGTGGGCGCGCAGGAAGCACTCCGTCTCGGCGGTGTGCACCCAGCCGAGCAGGTGGGGGTCGGCGGCGTGGTAAGGCTCACCCTGCCGGGTGTGCCCGCGTACGTGTTCGTGGATGCCGCGGACCTGGTCGACGGCCGCCCGCGCGTCCGCCGCCGTGCCGTAGGTGGTGACGGCCAGGAAGGCGCTGGTGCGCTGCAGCCGCCCCCAGGGGTCGCCGCGGTAGCCGGAGTGGGCGTCGACGGCGGCCATGGCGAGAGGGTGCAGGGACTGCAGCAGGAGGGCGCTCACCCCGCCGATGAACATCGAGGCGTCGCCGTGGACGGTACGGATGGGCCGGTCGGGCCCGAACCAGCGGGGGCCGGGGGTGTCGTGGATCCGGGCGCGGGTCTCCCGTCCGTCGGGGCCCGCCACCCGGCGGAAGAGCATCGCGCCGAGTTGGGCGCGCAGGTCCGGCAGCACGGCTTCTCCCGTCTCCCGTCGGCCGCCCGCGTCACTGGCCGGCGGACACCCCGTCTCGTTCCCGGTCGGACCGCGGCCACACATACGGCAGGTCGTCGGGGACACCGGGGAACGTGTGGCCGTAGGCGTCGGGATCCTTGCGGACGAGCGCGGAGCGGTGGCTGCGGTGGAAGTCCTCGTCGCCGATCCAGGGCGGCAGTTCACCGGCGGCCGCGAGAGCCGACTGGTCGCGTACCGGCGCGCCGGGGCGCTCGGCGGCGAGCCCGGCGACCAGCGAGGCGGCGCAGCTGTCCTGGTGGCCCTGGTCCCGCCAGACCCGGCAGATCTCCAGGCCGTAGCGGACCAGGGCCTCCTCGTATCCGGTCCACATGCGCACGGCGGGGTGCCGGCGCCATCCGTATCCCGGGACGGTCAGGCCGCGCAGGACCTGGAGTGCCTCGACCCGCTGTTTGCCGAGGCGCCGGCGGTCCAGGAGCAGAGCGGAGCGGTGGAAGTCGGGGTCGGGCAGGAATGTCTGCATGACGGCCGTCCTCACCTCCGGCGATGGTCCGCGGTCACTTCTTGCGCAGGGCGGACGGCTTGTGCACCGCCCGCTTGCCCGACTTGGCGCTGCGGACCTCGTACTGCGGATCGTCGGACGAGGCGTCCACCGTGCGTCCGGCGGCCTCGGTGCGTTTGGTGAGCTTCCGCTCGACCTCGCCCTCCGTGGCGCTTCCGTGGCTCTTCCAGGCCACCGTGTCGCCCTTGGAGAGATCCTTGCCGGAACCCTCACGCTTGTTCTTGGCCATGGCCATCGCTCCTTTCCTCGCGTCCCCCCTGTCGAGATCACCGGTCGTCCCGTGCCCCGGCCCCGGCCCCGGCCGCGGCGCGGTCGGCGTCGCCGCCGGCGCCGAGCAGCCCGGTGTGCAGGAGGGGTTCCCGCGCTTCCAGCCGGGGCAGTTCGCGACGGGACAGCCGCAGGACGACCGGGGGCAGGGCGGCCCGCGCCGGCTGCACGAGCCGCAGCCAGGCCGGTGCGTACATCGCCGTCCGGCGGCGTTCCAGGCCGCGGACGACCCGTTCGGCGACGTCGTCGGCGCGGTACGTCCGGCGGGCGGGCGGCGGCATGTGGCCGCGCAGTTCCCGCAGCACGGCGTGCCGGTCGGCGTCGCGGATCATCTCCGTGTCCATCCAGTTGAGGTAGGCGATGCCCACACCGACCCCGCGGTGGGCCACCTCGGCACGCAGCGAGTGCGTGAAGGCCTCCACGCCCGCCTTGGAGGCGCAGTAGGCGCTCATCATGGGCGCGGCGCCCATGGAGGCCAGGGAGGCGATCTGCAGGTAGTAGCCGGCCGTGGCCATCAGGTCCGGCAGGAAGACCCGGGCCGTCTGGGCGCTGCCGACGAGGTTCACCTCGATCACGCGGCGCCACTCGGCGGGGTCCGAGGAGGCGAAGGGGCCGCCTTCGGCGACGCCGGCGTTCGCGATCACGGCGGACGGGCGCCCGAGGCGACGGCGCACCTCCTCGGCGGCGGCTCGCAGCGCGGAGGCGTCGGTGATGTCCACCTCGTGGGTCAGGGCCGGCCCCGGCAGCCGGGCGGCGACCTCCGCCAGCAGGGCCGGCTCGTGGCCCAGCAGCGCCGGTACCCCGCCGCGGCGGGCGACCGCGTACGCGAGTGCGGCGCCCAGGCCGCGTGCCGCGCCGGTCACCACGACCACCCGGTCCCGCAGGGGGCTGCCGCCCGCGCGCGTCATGTCTCCTCCGCCGCGGGGCGGGCCGTGTGGTTCGGGTGCCCGGCGGTACGGCGGGCCTCCTTCATCTCCGCCTCGTACAAGTGGTCGCGTCCCTGGGCGAGTTCGTCGACCGCGCTGCGCTCCAGTTCCCGGAACGGCCGGTAGTAGGTCTGGTCGTAGGCCTCGATGATCTGGAACGTCCAGTGGCCGGGAATGACGTTGCGGCCCAGGATCTCCGTCTCGACCTTGTCGGCCCACTCCGAGTGCCCGGCCTCCCGCAACAGGCGCACCGCACGGTCGAGTTCGAGGTCGGCGCCGCCGGTGAGCTGGTGGAAGTCGTACAGGCTGCCGCGGGCCCGTTCCGTCGTCTCCAGGGCCTTCGACAGTGATCCGAGGGCCTCGACCGTCTTGTCGTCGACACCCTCCGGGCGCCGGTGCCGGCGGTCGGGGCCGTCCTGGTGTTCGCTCATGCCGCTCCCTGTTGCTTCGCTGTGGCCGGCCGTCAGCGCCGGCGGCCGGTCCGGTCGCGCCGGGCGAGCATCCGCTGGGCGCCGGCCAGGCCCCTGGTCCGGTGCCCCCGGAGCACGGCCCGGGCCGCGTTCGCCCCGCACGCTCCGTGTACGCCGCCCCCTGGGTGGGCGCCGGCGGAGGCCAGGTAGAGACCCGGCACGGGGGTCTCCGGCCGTCCGGTGCCGGGCAGCGGACGGAAGACGAGCTGCTGGTGCATGGCGGTAGTGCCGCCGTTGATGGCACCGCCGCAGAGGTTGGCGTCGAGTGCCGCCAGTGTGGGCGGGGCCAGGACACGCCGGGCCCGGATGCGGGACCGGAAGCCGGGCGCGAAGCGCTCGACCTGGCGCTCGACACGGTCCGCCATGCGCTCCTGGTCGTCGGGGCCCCACTTCCCGCTGATGCCCTCGTCGCCCGCGTCTCCCCGGATGTCGTGCGGGATGTGCGTGTAGGCCCATGCCGCCTCGGTGCCCTCGGGAGAACGGGAGGCGTCGGCCGTGGTCATCTGGCCGAACAGGGCGAAGGGGCGGTCGGGCACCTGGCGCATGGCGATCTGCGCGGCGAAGCGGGTCAGCTCGTCCATGCCGTCGGCCAGATGGACGGTCCCGGCGCCGGCGGCCCGCTCGTCCCGCCACGGCACCGGGCCGTCGAGCGCCCAGTCGACCTTGAAGGTGGCGAAGTCCCACTGGAAGCGCCGCAGATCCTCCAGCACCTGTGCGGGCAGGTGCTCGGGGCCGACCAGCTCCTCGTACAGGGCGGGCACGGCTACGTCGGCGAGCACGGCGCGCCGGGCGGACACCGCCTGCCCGTCGGCCGTGCGGACGCCCACGGCCCGGCCGCCGCGTACGACGACCCGCTCGACGCGCCGCCCGCAGCGCAGCTCTCCCCCACGGCTGAGCAGCCGGCGCACGAGCGCGCCGGTCAGCTCCCCGGACCCGCCCACCGGCACGGGGAACCCGTAGGTCTGTCCCAGCATGGACATCAGCCAGCCGAAGCCTCCGCTGCCCGCGGACTCGGGGGCGAGGTCGGCGTGCAGCGCGTTGCCGGCCAGCAGCAGCCGGCCGCCCTCGCCGCGGAACTCCTCCTCGCCCATGCGGCGCACCGGCAGGATCAGGGAGCGCGCCACCCTCAGGCCGCCCGAGGCGCGCAGGTCGAGGGCCAGTTTTGCCATGGCCTTGACCGGCGGGAAGGGGGTGAACAGGGTGCCCAGCACACCGGGGCGCAGCTTCCGCCACAGCTCCACCAGTCGGTGCCAGGCGGCTCCGTCGCCCTCCGCGAAGGAGTCGAGGGATGCCGCCGTGTCCTCGGTCCGCCGGTGCAGCACCGCGCATCTGCCCTCGCTCAGCGGATGGGCCAGCACGCTCGGCGCGTGGCCCCAGCGCAGTCCGTGCTCCTCCAGGCGCAGCGCGGAGAGCACGGGCGACGCGGCCGCCAGGGGGTAGAACGAGCTGAACATGTCGCTGATGAAGTCGGGATCCACGCCGCGGTCGTGCCGTACGGCGCCGCCCGGCTCCGGCTGCTCCTCCAGCACGGTCACGCTCCACCCGGCGTCCAGCAGCAGATTGGCGGCCACCAGGCCGTTGGGGCCGGCCCCGATCACCACGGCGTCAGGCATGACCGGCTCCGCTCCCGCCCGTGGCGTACCGCCCGCCCGGCCTCGGGTGCCGTTCCCGCTCCCCGGCGGTGTCGTCCCCCTCGCAGGTCTTCGCCAGGCGCGCGAGCATGGCCCGGTGCCGCAGCTGGATCAGTGCCTCGAAACCGAGGTTGTGCAGAGCCCCGCCCGCGCCCTGGAGCGGGTGCTCGTCGACGATGACCAGGCAGTGCTCCCCCCATTTGCGCAGCTCGATGCAGATGCGGGCGGTGCCGAGCGGGCCCGCGTGGGCCTCGAGTTCCAGGACGGATCCCTCCACGCAGCGCCGTACGACCGTCTCGTTGCCGACCTCGAAGGGGCCCAGCCGGATCTGGTAGCTGATCGACGCCGACTCCTGCGGCCACTCGCCGTCCTTCGGCTGGGACGCGGCGGTTCCCACCACCCACTGCGCGTACCGGGTGCCGTCGGCGAGGACCTCCCACACCCTGGCCGGACTGGCCTTGATCAGACGATGCCGAACCGCCACGCGCGCCTCCTGATGCATATGTCCGTTTTACTGTTCTCGCCGAGTGCCCTCTCCGGCCCTGCCCGACACGTGTCCCGCGTCCCGCGTGCGAGGGCGGCCGGATCGGCCGATGCTGGAGCCATGCCCGGCAAGCGCCCAGTGATCGTGCAGTTGCCGTCCCCGACCGGCGGACGCCGGGTACGGGTCGACGGCGAGATCCTCGGCCTCGCGCACAGCGTGCGCGACCTGGTCGAGTTCCTGCGCCGCGCGGGCCTGGAGATCGAGCCGGAGGACGTGGCGGACTCGCCGCTGATCGACTGGCGCGGTATGGGCCCGGACCGGTGGGAGGCCGAGACCCGGACCTGAGCACGGGACGGCCGCGCGGTCCTGCGGAAGGCATCGAGGGGTTCCCCCCGATGCCTGGTGCCCGGTGTGCCCGATGGGGTACTGGTCGCCGGGTACTGGTCGCGTCGATACCCGAGGAGCGGGTATGCGCGTCGCAGGGCCACAGCGGGAGGGCACACCTTGAGCGATTCATCACTGCGGGCGGTGGGCTGGGCACGCTCACTGCCGCTGGACTCGAGCGTCAAGACCGCGCGCGACTGGGCGCGCGAGCATCTTCGGTCACTGGGCTGGACCGAGTCCGCGCCGGACACCGTGGACGACGTGCTGCTGACCATCTCGGAGCTCGTCACCAACGCCCACGTGCACGCGCACAGCGCGGCCGACCTGGTGCTGACCTGGGACAGCACCTGTCTGCACGTGGCCGTCCACGACCGTTCCCGGCGGCTGCCCGTTCCGCGCCCGGCCGACACCGAGCGTCCGGGCGGGCGGGGCATGCTGCTCGTCGACGCGCTGGCCGACACCTGGCAGGCCCGTCCCTGCCCCGACGGCAAGGTCGTACACGCCTGTTTCCGGCCGCCGGCTCCCGGCTGACGTCCGGGCTCCTCCCGGCCGCCCGGTGACCGGCACCGCCGGTCAGTGGCCGGCGGTGCCGGGCCGGTACAGCACGGGCAGGTCGGCGGGGCGCACCCGGAGCGTCACCGGCAAGGTGGCCTCCACCTCGCCGTCGGCGCCGTAGGGCACGGGCCGGGAGGCCTCGATGCGCAGTTCGCGTCCGCGCAGGATCCGTACCTCGGGGCGCTTCACATGGGCCCCGGTCTTCAGTTCGTTCATCAGCGTGAAGAACAGCAGGCGCGGTGCCTCGCGGATCAGAACGACGTCGAGCAGTCCGTCGTCGACCCGCGCGCCGGGGGCGATGAGGCGGCCGAAGCCGTAGTAAGGGGAGTTGGCGGCCACCACGGTGTAGCCGCGGTGGTGGTGTTCCTCGCCGTCGACGGTGACGCGGTAGTCGGCCGGCCGCCAGGTGGTGACGGCACGCAGGCCGCCCGCGTAGTACGAGGCGGCGCCGCGCAGCAGCCGGGTGTGGTTCGCGTGCCGGTTGGCGAGCGCGTCGACGCCGGCGTAGACGCTGCCGAGGACCACGGTGCGCCGGTGGACGGCCGATTCGACCTCGATGGTGTCCACCCGTCCGGGCTCCGCGTGCAGCAGGATGTCGGCGAGTGCGGCGGGGTCGCGGGGCAGGCCGAGGGCGCGCGCGAAGTCGTTGCCCCGCCCGGCGGGTACGAGGCCCAGGACGGTGCCGGTGCCGCTGAGCGCGCCGCCGACGCCGCCGGCCATGCCGTCGCCGCCGACCGCCAGAACCACCCGGCCGCGTGCTCCGGCCTGCCGGGCGATGTCCTGGGCGTGGGCGAGGCTGTGGCTGTACTCCGTCTCCAGCCCGGCCCCGGCCTCGCGGAGCAGGCGGGCCACCTGGAGCAGCGACGCCGCTCCGGTCGAGTCACCCGCGGTCGGGTTGACGACGGCGGTGAACTGTCGCATCGGTGTGCCTCCGGGCGGTGACGGTGGGAACGGAAGGGGCCGGCGGGTGGGTCAGTCGGTGGGCAGCAGGACGCCCGGGTTGAGGAGCCCGTCCGGGTCCAGGCGGTGCTTGACGGCGCGCAGCGCGGCCACGCCGAGGGCGCCCGCCTCCCGTACGTACCAGTCGCGGTGGTCGGTGCCCACGCCGTGGTGGTGGCTGATGGTGCCGCCGGCGGCGAGGACGGCGTCGTTGGCGGCGTGCTTGGCGGGCGCCCAGTGCGCGACCGGGTCCTCGCCCTGGGCGCTGACGACGGTGAAGTACAGGGAGGCGCCGTTCTCGTACACGTGGGAAATGTGGCACATCACCAGCGGAGGTGTGCCGGCCCGGGTGAGGGTCTCGGTGAGCGCCGTGCGCACCGCGGTGTACAGGTCGGGGACGCGGGACCAGAAGGCGGCGGTCTCCAGGGTCTCGGCGAAGGCGCCGGCGTCGAGCAGGGCGTCGCGCAGATAGGGGGCGGAGTAGCGGCCGTGGGCCCAGCGTTCGCCCGGTTCGGCGCCGATCAGGGTGCCGCCGCAGTCCCGCAGGACGGCCGCCGCGCGCTCGCGTCGCCGCCCGGTGTCCTCGGCGGTGCCCTCGTATCCGGTGATCGCCACGCATCCGGCGTCGCCCCGCTCCAGACGGGAGCCGATGGCGTCCGGCTGGGCGAGGCCGATGAGCGTCTCGGTCTCGTCGGACAGGCGCAGCACGGTGGGCCGGGGTCCGTCCTGGGCGAGGCGGCGCAGGGCCGCGGCGCCCTCGTCGAAGGAGTCGAACCGCCAGCCCTCGTAGACGCGCACCTGCGGCAGCGGGCGGATCCGTACGAGGACGGAGGTGATGACGCCGAAGGCGCCCTCCGAGCCGAGGACGAGCTGGCGCAGGTCGGGTCCGGCGGCGGAGCGCGGGGCGCGGCCGGTCTCGATGGTGCCCTCGGGGGTGGCGAGGGTCAGGCCGAGGACCATGTCGTCGAAGCGGCCGTAGCCGGCGGAGGCCTGTCCGCTGGAGCGGGCGGCGGCGAAGCCTCCGATGGTGGCCCACTCGTAGGACTGCGGGAAGTGGCCGAGGGTGAAGCCCTGTTCGGCCAGCAGGGCCTCGGCCTCGGGGGCGCGCAGGCCGGGCTGGAGCACGGCGGTGCGGGAGACCGGGTCGAGGTCGAGCAGGCCGTTCATGCGGCGCAGGTCCAGGGCGACGAAGGCGCGCCGTTCGGGGGCGAGCCCGCCCACGACGGAGGTGCCGCCGCCGAACGGGACGACGGCCAGACCGTGCTCGGCGCAGGCCTCCAGCACGGCGAGGACCTCGTCGTGGGAGGCGGGCAGGACCACCGCCTGCGGGACGTCGGTGACGTCACCGGCGCGCAGCCGGAGCAGGTCGGGGGTGGACTTGCCGCGGGTGTGCCGGATGCGGCTCTCGGCGCCGGTGAGGACGTGCTCCTCGCCGCCGGCGGCTTCGGCGAGCGCCTTCAGGGCTGCCGGTCCGGCGGTGGGTCCGGGCAGCCGGATGTCCTCGAGGGCGAGGGCCGGCGTCGTGCGCGGGGTGACGCCCAGCAGGTCGCGCAGCAGTCCGGTCACCGTGCCGGGCAGGGGTGCGGCCTTCGCCGGGTCGCCCCAGCCGTTCCACAGCATGTCCATCGAAGGGTCGTCCTCACAGGTCGGTGTGCTCGGTTCGCGCGGCGGCGGCTCCGCCCGGCCCCCGGGGCGTTACACTGTGACACATGACGCCTATTCGTCACAACGGTTCGGACAGCGATCCCGTGCTCGACGCGGTGCGCGACTGTGTGCTGGCCGTCGGAGTACGCCGCACGACCCTGGCCGACGTGGCCCGCCGCGCCGGCGTCTCACGGATGACGCTGTACCGGCGCTGGCCCGATCTGCGCACCCTGGTCGGCGATCTGATGACCCGCGAGTGGATCGACGTGGCAACCCGCGCGATACCGGAGTCCACGCCGGACGCCGTCACCCGCGCCCGGATCGTGGACGGGCTGGTGGCGGGGGTGGAGGCGTTCCGCGCGCACCCGCTCTTCCGGAAGATCGTCGACGTCGATCCCGAACTGCTGCTCCCCTACGTCCTGGACCGGCGCGGCACCAGCCAGGTGGCGCTGCTGGGGCTGCTGGCCGAGGCGCTGCGCGAGGGCCACGCGGACGGTTCGGTGCGCACCGCCCACACCGAACGGCAGGCGCGCGCGCTGCTGCTGGTGGTGCAGTCCTTCGCCCTGTCCCTGCGCACGATGACCGACGAGGACGACCCCGACCTCGACTCCGCCGCCCTGCTCGGTGAGCTGCGCGCCCTTCTGGAGAGGACCCTGACGCCATGAGCCACCCCGAGGCCGTACCCGGCTCGTCCCTCAGCGCGGGACGGCGCACCCGTGAACTCACCGAGGCGGCGGACGGCCGGGTCCGCGACGTCCTGGTCGTCGGGCTCGGTGCCACCGGGGCCGGAGCAGCCCTCGACGCCGCCGCCCGCGGACTGGACGTCGTCGCGGTCGACGCCCACGACCTGGCGTTCGGCACCTCGCGCTGGAGCTCCAAGCTGATCCACGGCGGGCTGCGCTATCTCGCCTCCGCGCAGTTCGACGTCGCGCACGAGAGCGCCGTCGAACGCGGGGTGCTGATGACCCGCACCGCCCCGCACCTCGTGTCCGCCCAGCCGTTCGTGCTGCCGCTGACCCCGCTGGTGTCGCGGGCCCAGGCCTCGCTGGCCTGGGCCGGGTTCCGGGCCGGTGACATGCTGCGGCTGGCCGCGCGGACGCCCCGGCAGGCGCTGCCCGCGCCGCGCCGGCTGTCCGCGACGGAGGCCCGGCACCTGGCGCCCGCGGTGCGCGCCGACGGGTTGCGCGGCGGGCTGCTGTCCTGGGACGGCCGGGTGACCGACGACGCCCGGCTGGTGACCGCCCTGGCCCGCACCGCCGCCGCGCGCGGCGCCCGGGTGCTGACCCGGGTGCGGGTGCTGGAGCTGACCGGGACCGGCGCCCGCGTCCGGGACGAACTGACCGGCGAGGAGGGCGAGATCCGCGCCCGTGCGGTGATCAACGCCACCGGCGTGTGGGCGGGCGGGCTGGTCGACGGCATCCGGATCCGCCCCTCCCGCGGCACCCATCTGGTCCTGCGCTCGGAGCGGCTCGGCACGCTGCCGGCCGGGCTGCACATCCCGGTCCCCGGCGAGACCAACCGCTTCGTGCTGGTCCTGCCGCAGGGCGACGGCCGGGTCTACGTCGGCCTCACCGACGAGCCGGTCGACGGCCCCCTGCCGGACGTGCCGGAGGTGCCCGAGACCGACATCGGCTTCCTGCTGGACGTGCTCGGCTCCGTCCTGGACGTTCCGGTGCGCCGGGACGAGGTCGTCGGGTCCTTCGCCGGGCTGCGCCCGCTGCTGGACACGGGCGGGTCCCGGGGCGCGGGCGACGCACCGGCCCGGACCTCCGACATCTCCCGCCGGCACGCGGTCCTGACCTCGGCGGACGGGGTGACCACAGTCGTCGGCGGCAAGCTGACCACCTACCGGCGGATGGCGCAGGACGCGGTGGACGCCGCCCTCGAGGCCCGCGGCCTGCCCGCCCGGCCCTCCCCCACCATGGATCTCGCGCTGGTCGGTGCCGCCCCGCCCGGACTGCTGCGGGCCCTGCCCGCGCCCCGTCGCCTGGTCCGCCGGCACGGCACCGAGGCGCCGGCCGTCCAGGCCCTGGCGACACGCGATCCGGCGCTCGCCGAACCGGTTCTGTCGGGCCATCCGGTCACCCGGGCCGAGCTCGTCTGGGCCGCCCTGCACGAGGGTGCCCTGGAGGCGTCGGACCTGCTGGACCGCCGCACCCGGATCGGCCTGGTCCCCGAGGACCGCACCGAGGCGCTCACCACCGCCCGGGACGCACTGGAACGGGCGGCCGCCGGGCACCGCTGAGGTCGGGCAGTCCCCGCCCGGCCCCCACCAGGCCGGGCATGGGGAACGCTTGCCGACGAGGTCACACCTGGCGAGCCCCTCGGGAGCGCCGTCGCGGACGGCCGGCGGGGCTCCCCGGCCCAGGGGGAGCCGTCACGCGGTCGGGCCCGCGGCCCCGTGCCGCTCAGCTCGCCGGGGGCCGGCCGGGCCGGACGGTGTGCCGCTCGCGACGTGCCGGTGCCGGACGGGTCGCGCGGCCCTCGGTGACGGCCGGCCCACGGTCACGTCAGCGACCCGGAGTTCACCAGGTCACCGGTGGCCGGCCGGGCCACCGTGCCGCTCGCCGGAGGTTCCTGGTGGTGTTCCACCCAGTCCGTCAGGGCGGTGAAGGCGGCCCGGTAGCAGGGCAGGATCGGGCGGAGCCGGTCCGGGTAGGTGTCGTAGAGGCTGTCGACGTGGGTGCCGCCCTCGATGCGGTAGTAGCGGTGCAGCCGGGAGCGGCCCTGCTCGGCGATCATCCGCGCGTACAGGTCGGACTGGACCCGGATGGGGATCAGCGCGTCCAGGGTGCCGTGCACGGTGATCATGGGCTTGCCGATCCGGCCGGTGAGCGAGACCCGGGCGACCGCGTCGTGGACGGCGCGGGGTCTGGACGCGTAGTCGTAGCCGGCGTCGGAGGGGCAGGGGGCGAGGATCTCCTCGACCGTCGAACCGGCCGAGGCGCCGGGGCAGTCGGGGTCGTAGCCGGGGTCGAACTCGGCGCGGTAGGTCTTCTGGGTCAGCCCCCAGTAGACCTTCTCGTGGTAGGGCCACAGGAACTCCGAGCCGCGGGCGAACCCGGCCGCGTACATGTCCTCGTCGCCGGCCCGGCCGAGCCGGCGGGCGACGGCGGTGGGCAGGAACGTGAAGAGGTTCGGGCCCTCCGGGCGCCACAGCGGCCCCTCCCAGTCCACGCCGCCGTCGTACAGCTCGGGGTGGTTCTCCAGCTGCCACCGGGTGAGGTAGCCGCTGTTGGAGATCCCGGTCATGTAGGTGCGGCGCGGGGCGTGTCCGTAGTGCTGGGCGACGACCGCCTTGGCGGCACGGGTCAGCTGGGTGGTGCGCCGGTTCCACTCGACGACGGCGTCGCCGGGACGCTTGCCGTCGGTGTAGAAGTCGGGCCCGCTGTTGCCCTTGTCGGTGGCGGCGAACGCGTAGCCCTGGGCCCAGCACCCAGTCGGAGACGAGGGTGTCCATCGCGTACTGCTTGCGCACGCCGGGGGCGCCGGTGACGACCAGCTTGCCGTTCCAGTCCTCGGGCAGCCGGATCACGAACTGGGCGTCGTGGTTCCAGCCGTGCAGCGTGTTCAGCCTCGAGGAGCCTGGGAAGTAGCCGTCGATCTGCAGACCCGGCACGCCGGTGGGGTTGCGGGTGCCCTTGGCGGCGAGTCCGGCCCAGTCCGCGGTGTCGGTGTAGGACGTGCCGGCGAGGGCGCTGGTCGTCAGGTCGTCGTGGCGGGAGATCTGCTGCAGCTCGGCGCCCGGAACCGTGATCCGGCGCCGGCCGCCGCCCCGGCCGGGCGAGCCGTCGTCGGCCCGGGCCGAGGCCGCGGGGGTGACGGACGCCGCCGCGAGCAGGGCGGCGGACAGGAGGGTGCTTCGACGGCTGGGGTGCATGGTGCGGCCTTCCGGGTCCGGTGGTGCGGTACGGAGGGAGTTGGAGCGTGCCGTGCACATGTTTGGCCTCCCCCGCCCGCCCGGCCATGGTCGACAGCCACACATCGAAAGCGTCAGCGATGGCATGAGCACACATGGCCGCCGGGGTTCGGCGCGCCGGCCGCCGGAGGGCGTCGCCGTCGCCCCCGGCGTGCGGGGCGTCGGCGGCTGCGGCACGCTACAGACAGGTTCGGCGAAGGGACGCAGCGTGGCCGACGGCGGCAGACCGCCCCGGCCGTCCGGGCGAGGCAGCGCGGACGGCGCCGGGCGAGCACACGAGCCGGCCCCGCGACCGGGCGGACGGCCCCGGACGTCACGGCCGGTCCGGGTGGTCGTACGGCGGGCACCGCGTCCGCACCGCGACGGCCCCTCCCCCGGATACTCCGGCGTGGAGCACGGGACCTGGTGACGCGCGGCCGCTCACCGGAGCCGCGCTTGGGACTCGGGGACAGTCAGGAGTGATGCGACATGAGCTTCGACACCGAGCCCGCGGCACCTGCCCCGCAGGTGCGGCACTGGCCCGTCGACGACCTGCCCGCCCTGGAGCCCGACCCGTTCCTGGACGAGGTGCTCCGCGACGAACCGGTCACCCGGATCACGCTGCCGTACGGCTCCGGGGACGCCTGGCTGGTCACCCGCTACGAGGACGTCCGCTTCGTGACCTCCGACCCGCGCTTCTCCCGTGCGGAGCTGGTCGGGCGCACGGTGACCAGCATGGCGCCGCAGGCCGTGGCGTCGCAGACGGCGGGGCTGCAGTACAGCGACCCGCCGCGGCACACCCGGTTGCGCCGGGTCGTTGCCCGGGCGTTCACCGCCAGGGGCATGGACCGGCTGCGCCCGCTGGCGGAGCGCACCGCGGAGCGGATGCTCGACGGCATGGAGCAGGCCGGACCGCCGGCCGACCTGATGGAACACCTGCACACCCCGTTCCCGATCGCCGTCGTGTGCTTCTTCCTCGGCGCGGACGAGGACGACTGGCGGGACTGGGCCGGGAACTCCGAGGCGCTGCTGTCCAAGGACCCGGACGGCGGCGACCGCAACCGGGCGGCGCGCGAGGCGACCCGCGGCCGGGTCGTCGATCTGCTCGCGCGCCGGCGTGAGGAGCCGCGGGAGGATCTCGCCAGTGTGCTCGCCCAGGCCGCCGCGGCGGGCGAGATCAGCGACGGCGAGGCGGTCTCGCTCGCCATGGCGGTCTACGTCAGCGGCGGTCACGCGGTCCGCAACAACAGCGGCTCCATGATGTACGCGCTGCTCACCCATCCGGCCCACCGCGACCGGCTCCGGCGCGATCCGTCGCTGGTGCCGCAGGCGGTGGAGGAGCTGTACCGGTTCGTGCCCCACCGCAACGGCGTCGGGATACCCCGGGTCGCCACCGAGGACGTGCGGGTCGGCGGCCGGCTCATCCGCAGGGGCGATGTCGTCTACAACGCCTATGTCGCCGCCAACCGGGACCCCGCGGTCTTCCCCGAGCCGGACGTCCTCGACTTCACCCGGGACGGTGCCGGGCACCTCGCCTTCGGACACGGCCCGCACTTCTGCCTGGCGGCGCTGATGGCCCGGATGGAGGCCGAGGTCATGATCAGAGCCGTGCTCGGCCGGTTCCCGCGGCTCCGGCTCGCCGTGGCGGCCGAGGACGTGGAGTTCCAGCGCGAGGGGCTGATCCGCGGGCCGCGCGTCCTGCCGGTGACCTGGTAGCGCGGGGCCGGTCAGGGCAGGATCGCGTCGACGTACCCGCCGTCGACGCGCAGCGCTCCCCCGGTGGTGGCCGAGGCCTGCTCGGAGCTGAGGTAGACGACCATGTTGGCGATCTCCCCCGGCTCGATCAGGCGTTGCAGCAGGGACTGCGGGCGGTGCTCGCGCATGAAGGCCCGCTGGGCCTCGTCCCAGGGCAGGGACCGGTCGACGAGTTCGTACACGAAGTCCTCGACCCCGCCGGTGTGGGTGGGCCCGGCGATGACGGAGTTCACCGTCACGCCGGAGCCCGCCGCCTTCTTGGCGAATCCGCGGCTCACCGCGAGCAGCGCGGTCTTGGACATCCCGTAGTGGATCATCTCGGCGGGGATGACGACGGCGGAGTCGCTGGCGATGTACTGGATCCGCCCCCAGCCGCGCTCGGTCATGCCGGGCAGGTACGTCCGGGTCAGCCGTACGGCGGCCAGGACGTTGACCTCGAAGTAGCGCCGCCACTCGGCGTCGGTGATCTCCAGCGGGTCGGCGGAGCCGAAGATGCCGAGGTTGTTGACGAGGATGTCCACCCGTGGCAGCAGCCCGGCCACCCGGTCGGCGCCCTCCTCGCCCGCCACGTCCGCGGCCAGCGGCACCAGTTCCGCGCCGGGGACCTCCCGGGCCAGCGCGGCGACCGCGGCCGACACACTCTCCTCGCTGCGTCCGTTCACGGCCACCCGGGCGCCGGCACGGGCGAGACCGGCGGCGATGGCGGCACCGATGCCCTGCGTCGAACCGGTGACGAGGGCGGTGCGTCCAGTCAGATCGATGCGCATGCGACGACAGGTTCCCCGCGCGCGGGCCGCCCTACCGGGTTCCGGCCGGGCCGGCTCACGCTTCGTCCAGCCGGCGTACGTCCTCCTCGTCCCACGCGCTCGTGTCGCGCGGTTCGACGTACGGCTCCGCCTCCGGCGGGTTCCCGCCGGCGATCGCCCGCTGCCGTGCGGTCTCCGCGTCGAACTCCAGGCCCAGCAGGATCGCCAGATTGCTTATCCACAGCCAGACGAGGAAGACGATGACGCCGGCCATGGCCCCGTAGGTCTTGTTGTACGAGGCGAACCCGGCGACGTACAGCGCGAACCCGGCCGACGCGATCAGCCACAGGAGCAGGGCGAGGAAGCTGCCGGGGGTGATCCACCGGAACCCCCTGACCTTGGCGTTCGGGGCCGCCCAGAACAGGATCGCGATCATCACGGTGACCAGGACGACCAGGACCGGCCATTTGGCGATCGCCCAGGCCGTCAGGGCCGCGTCCCCCATGCCGAGGGCCTCCCCGGCTCGCCGGGCGAGACCACCGGTGAACACCACGATGAGGGCGCTGACCACGGCGAGCACCATCAGGACGACCGTCACACCGAGACGGACCGGGAGGATCTTCCAGATCGGCCGGCCCTCGGGGACGTCGTAGACGGCGTTGGCCGTGCGGATGAAGGCGGCGACGTAGCCCGAGGCCGACCAGACGGCCAGTACCACGCCGACGACGGCGAGGACGGAGCCGGTGCCCGCGCTGCCCTGCAACTGCTCCACCGCGCGCGTGAGGATGTCCCGGGCCGGGCCGGGGGCGAGGTGCTTGAGGTTGGTCAGCACCTTGTCCGTGGCGGACTTGCCCGTGATGCCCAGCAGGGAGATCAGCACCAGCAGCGCCGGGAAGAGGGACAGCACGCCGTAGTAGGTCAGCGCCGCGGCCCGGTCGGTCAGCTCGTCGTCCTTGAACTCGCGCAGCGAACCCTTGAGGACCCGGCCCCACGCCGCCTTCGGCAGCTTCGTCGGCGCGTCCGGAGCGCGCCGCTCGACCTCCGGGCCGGGCCCGGCGTCCTCCGGTGACGGCGGCTCGGGCTCACTCGCCGCGTCGTCGTGATGGTCCTTGTGCCCTGGAAGATGCAGTCGTGCCATGCCCCACGGGTACCCCCGGAGGCGCGAATACGCAGCCGGGGGCAGGACACGGTGCGATTCTCCGTCAGGCGGCCTCGTCCAGCAGGCCGGTCAGCGTCGCCCGGGCCCGCGCCACGCGGGAGCGGACCGTACCGACCGGGCAGCCGCCGGCCCGCGCTGCCTCCGCGTACGGCAGCCCGGCCAGCTGGGTCAGCACGAAGGCCTCGCGGCGCTCGTCCGGAAGCGCCGCCAGCAGGTCCAGCAGGGCGACGCCCTCGTCGAATCCGGGCAGGCCGCGCGGCTGGGCGCCCTCCACGGCGGTCTGCCAGTCGAGGGCGTCGCAGAGCCGGGGCCGGGCGGCGGCGCGCCGGTGACTGTCGGCGACCGCGCGGCGCGCGATGGACAGCAGCCAGGTGCGCGCCGAGGAACGGCCCTCGAAACGGTGCAGGCTGCCCAGCGCGCGCAGGAACGTGTCCTGTGCCAGGTCGTCGACGGCCTGGGCGTCGGCGCACAGGTGGGCGACGTAGCGCCGCACGTCGCGGTGCAGCGCGCGGACGAAGTGCTCCAGCGCGCGGGGGTCGCCGGCCCGGGCCGCGAGGGCCCACGCGGTGACCGGCTCGTCGGCCGGGGCGGGATCTTCGGATGCGGAGGGCAGGAGGGCAGGAGTGATCACCTGGTGTCCTTCTCGGATCGTCCGGATCCGGGCCGCGGGCACGATTCGGCGCCGGCGGTCCGGTGAGGAGGGCCGGCCGCCGCGGCACGCGCGCGGGTGCGGGGTGTGCGCGGGGTGCGGCCGGGGCCCGGGGCGCGCGGGGCGGCCCCGGGATTCCTGCTGCCGTCAGGCGGCAGCGGCCCCGGCGGGCGGACCCCGGGAGACGATCGAGTGGACGAGGAGCAGCAGCCGCGGCGCCCGTGCCGAACGGCGGCGGCGGAGCCGCGGGCGCGGACGCGCCGGGGTGGGGGGCAGGGCCAGCAGCAGTCGCAGCGGTGCCGCCAGCCGGGCCGCCGCGGCCCGCAGGATGCGGAACGCGGCCTTCTCGCCGTACGCCAGCCACAGGCCGCACAGCGGCGCGGCGAGCAGGTGGGCGGCGAGCATGCCGGCGGAGGAGCCGATGTTGTCCGGGGCGTGCCGCATGTGCCCCGCGCCGGCCATGTGCGCCATGTGGCTCATGAGGCCGGTGCCGTCCGTGCCCATGGAGCTCATGGAGCTCATGTCCATGGCGCCCATGCCGGCGGAACCCGTACCGAGGGAGCCCGTGGAGCCCGTCCACAGCGAGGCCGGGTCCATGGGCGTCGTTGCGGTGAAGGCCGGCCGGGCCAGTGAGAAGGCCGCGTGCAGCACCGCCTGGGCGGCGACCACGACCGTCACGACCAGCGGCAGGCCGCGCTCACGTCCCGTCAGCGACCAGCCGGCGGCGCCGGTCACGGCCAGCCCCGCCGCGAGCGCCCAGCCGGGGACGTGCCGGCCGGACATCAGGACGTGGCCCAGGGCCGCGAGCAGCACACAGACGGCCGCGAACACCGCGGCACGCGCCGCGCGCGACCCCCACCCTGCTGTCATCGCGCCTCATCCTCGCATCCGGGCGTTCCTCGTCGTGCCCCGGTACGCGCCGCGGACCGCTCGTGACTCAAGCGGCGCGGGACGTGACTCAACCGGCGCGGGACTGCGGCCTACAGACCGGCCATGCTGTTCTCGGCGCCCCGGCCGACGGCCGGCTCACCGGCCGGCGGCCGGGCGGGGACGGCGGCGGGAGCGGCGGTCAGCCGGGGCAGCAGACAGGTCCAGAACTCCACCATGCGGTCCTCCGACTCCGGGTCGCGGTCCGGCCCGCCGAGCCGTTCGAAGCCGACCGTCGCCGCCACCACGACCGTGGCCACGCCCTCGGGTGAGACGCCGTCCCTCAACTCCCCTGCCGCGTGGGCCCGTCGGGCCGTGTCGCGCACCCAGTCGTGCCAGGTGTCGAGCACCGCCGTCCCGTTGTGCCGCGCGGGGTCGGCGCTCAGTACGAACCCGGCGCGCACCACGGGGTCGGCGGCCAGGGCCACCACCAGCCGGCGGATCGCGTCGACCAGCGTCCTCGCCGCCCCGGTCTCCGTGGACCGTGCGCACTCGGCCAACTCCCTCACCGAGCAGGCGGCGGCCCCTTCGATCTCGCGGGCGAGGGCGTCCTTGCTGGGGAAGTGGAAGTGCAGCGCGCCGGCGCTGACTCCGGCCCGTCCGCTGATCGCGGGCAGGGAGGCGCGGGCGTAGCCGTCGTTGGCGAAGGCCTCCGCCGCCGCGCGGATGAGGGCCTGCCGGGTGCGAACCGCCCGTACCTGCTTGACCATGACGCCCTCCTCCTGGGCCGGCGCGGAGGCGGGCCACCCCTCAGCCCCGTAAACCGCATGTTCAGTATGTTTATGCCGGACGGGCACGGCAAGGCCTGGCGTCACGCCGGGTGCCAAAACCCGTAAGCGCTCTCAAATGCCCTTGCCGCACGGGGAGTACGCCGTGTGGCTCACCGTTGGAAACCGCGCGTCTGGTCGGCGGGGGGAGCGGGAGAAGTCCGCCGCCCGGGGTGGACGGCGGACTTCCGGCGGGCGGCCGCCCGCGCGCTCAGGAGTCCTGGGGGCGCAGCAGGACGGGCAGCGACCGGTAGCCGTTCAGCATGAACGTCGGCAGCGGCGCCAACTCCGGTGGCGCGCAGGCGAGTTCCACGTCCGGGAACATCTCGAACAGTCGAGAGAGCGCGGAGGCCGCCTCGATCTCCCCGAGCGGGGCGCCGAGGCAGCGGTGGGGTCCGTGACCGAAGCCGAGGATGTCCCGGTCGCGGTCACGCAGCAGGTCGAAGCGGTCCGCGTCGGGCCCGTGCCGTTCGGTCTCGTGGCCGCCCGCCGCGAAGTTGACGAGGATGCAGTCGCCCTTGCGGATCAGCACCCCGTCCAGGTCGATGTCCTCCACGGCGAACCGCATCGGCGCGTACGCACCGGGCGTGTGCACGCGCATGGTCTCGGCGACCACGTCCGCCCAGGTGGCGCGGCCCTCGCGCACGTGCGCGAGCTGGTCCGGGTGGGTGAGCAGGGCGCCGGCCGCGTTGGTGATGAGGGTGGCGGTGGTGTCCTGGCCCGCGGCGATGAACATGAAGAGGGAGCCGAGGAGTTCGTCCTCGGTCAGCCGGTCGCCGTGGTCCCGGGCCGCGATCAGCGAGCTGGTCAGGTCGTCGCCCGGCCGTTCCCGCTTGTCCTTGACGAGCGCGGCCAGCCGCCCGAACGCCTCCAGCCGGGCGGCCTCCATCTCCGCGCCCGGCACGGTGGAGCTGAACACGGTGCTCAGCGCGGCGGACAGGGCGTCCGTCTCGGCACCCCGCGGCACCCCGAACAGTTCGCAGATGACCCTGAGCGGCAGCACCTCCGCGTAGGCGGTGCGCAGGTCGACCGGGGCGCCTGACGGCAGGGCGGCGAGTTCGCCGAGCAGTTCGGCCGACAGTTCCCGGACGCGGGGCCGCAACGCCTCGGAGCGCCGCGCGGTGAACGCGCCCGCCACCAGGCGGCGCAGCCTGGTGTGGTGCTCCCCGTAGGCGAACAGCATGTTCTCGTTCGCCACCCACGGGTAGAGCGGCCACTCCTCGGTGATCTCCCCCGCTATGAACGGCGGCCAGTGCAGCCGCGCGCTGCGCGAGACGCGCGGGTCGGTCAGCAGCCGCTCCACGTGGCTCTGCCCCACGACAGCCCAGGCTAGGACCCCGCCGGGCAACTCGACCCGTACCGCGGGGCCCTGGGCGCGCAGCGTCGCGGCCTCGCCCATGTGGTCCCGGCCCATGAGGTCCAAGGCGTAAGGGCAGGCGTTCTGTTCCATCGGTGTGCTCCCTGGGTCGGTCCTGCATCACGTTGTGGCGTGGCGACGCGCCCATGGCAGCGATGTCCGCTCCCCCACGCGGGGAGAGGACCGGCGGCCTTGCTCCGCGGAGGGCTCCCGGTCAGCCGGCGGCCGGGGCCTCCTGCGGTTCCCCGCGCAGCTCCATGGCCTCCTCGTGGACGCGTCTGCCCCGGTCGAGCGACATGTCCAGGCGCACCAGGACCGCGGGAACCGCGATGCTGGTCATCAGTTGCCGGTAGAGGTCGACCACCCGCTCCATCAGGTCCGAGTGATCGTTCATGATCTTGGAGAGCACCTGTGCCCCGGTGAACGCGGCCACGAACGCCTTCGCCGCGGCCTGGACGTCGACCTGGGGCAGCAGTTCCCCGTTCGCCTTCGCCCGTTCCAGCAGCATGGCGTTGTAGTCGACCCAGGAGGCCATGGGCACCCGCCGGTCCAGCCCGTCGTGCGGTGAGCCCTGGTCCACGGTGAGGCGGATGCTGCCGCGCACCATGGGGTCTCCCGAGCCCAGCAGGTGGGCGAGGAGGAAGCCCGCGTCCAGCCCCTCCTGGAGCACCAGTTCCCGCGGCGGCGATTCCGGCACCGACTTCAGCTGGTCGGTCAGCACCGCCTGGGCGAGCTGTTCCTTGGAGGCGAAGTGGAAGTAGAGGGCACCCTTCGTGACGTTCGCCCGCTGGAGGATCTCCGAGATGGTCGCGGCCTCGTAGCCGACGTCGGCGAACACGTCGGCGGCTGCCACCAGGATGTTGCGCCTCGTCCTGATCGCTCGTTCCTGCAGGGCCACGGCACATCCTCCGCACTGGCTTCACGGACCGGTCGGCCATGAAAAGAAACCGACAGGTACGTATCGTGCCACCTCGGAAGATGCCCTTTCAACCATATGGATGCCTCCCCTTCACCGGGTGCACGGTCTCCCCGGGCCGTCGCCGACGCCACGATAAAACCTGTCGCCCGGTATCTCAATGCCCCGCCGGGCCTGGCCGCACAAGGAAGGAGGCCGCACCCCCGGGGAGTTGGGCATTCCGTTCACGACGAAGTCCGGCGGGGTTCACAAGGCGCTCCTGTTCGGCCACCGTTGGCAGAAATTTGGCTTGATAAGCAAACCGGGAGGTCCGTATCTTCTGACTCTGCGCAACCCACCCTGCCGGATCTGCGACCACGGGAGAGGGTCATGACCCTTTTGACGTCCCAGGTACATCTCCCTCCTTCGCCGGAGATCGAAAACCACGGCGAGTTGACCCGGCTCCTCTTCGACGGCGACGACCGCGAGCGCGTCCACGGTATGTGGCGCGACCTCATCGCCAAGGACACGTTCCGCCACCGCCCCGGACTCGGCGCCGCCGAGCGCGCAGCGCTCTCCTACGAGTGGCTGCGCCTGGTGAACGACACGGCCGGAGGGGCCGAACGGCTCGCGAACGACCCCCCGTTGCTGGCGGCACTGCACGAGTGGACGGCGATCGTGGACGGCGGCGGGGGCCTGTGCACGGTGGCGAGCATCCACTACAACCTCTTCCTGGGCAGCCTGCTCGACCACGGGGGCGCCGGGCGCCGGGACCTGTCCGACTTCACGGCCCTGCGGCGCACCGGAACGTTCCTGTGCACCGAGCTGGACCACGGCAATGACGCCTCGGCGCTGGAGACCACCGCGGAACTGGACCCGGTGACCGGCCAGTTCGTGCTCGACACCCCGCACGCGGGCGCGCAGAAGTTCATGCCCAACACGAGCATGACGGGCGGCCCGAAGAGCGCCGTGGTCGCCGCCCGCCTCATCGTCGAGGGCCGGGACGAGGGTGTCTTCCTGTTCCTGACCCCGCTGAGCGACGAGCGGGGGCTGCTGCCGGGCGTCCGGGTCCGCTGGCTGCCGCTGCGCACCGGGGCCCCGGTGGACCACTGCCTGACCTCGTTCGACCGGGTGGTCCTGCCGAGCGAGGCCCTGCTGGAGTCCGAGCACGGCCGGCTGGATGCCGAGGGCCGGCTGCACAGCGGTCTCGGCAACCGGCGCAAGCGGTTCCTGCACTCCATCGGCCGGGTGACCATGGGCAAGCTGTGCATGAGCGGCGCCGCCGTCGGCGCGACCCGGGCCGCGCTCGCGATAGCCGTGCGCTACGGCGGCCAACGGCTGGTCAGCGGGCCCCGGGCGGGTGAGCGCATCCCGGTGAACGCCCATCGCTCGCACCACGGGCGGCTGCTGAAGGGCGTCGCCACGGCCTACGCCATGACCTTCCTGCACCGCGCGGCGCTCGCCCGCTGGGCCTCCGCGCACACCGCGGCGGACGCCGGGGAGCGGGCGGACGCCGGAGAGCGGGCGGACGCCGAGCGGCTGATCGCCGTGGCCAAGGGCTGGATCACCTGGCAGGCGCGGGACATCGCGGTCGAGTGCCGGGAACGCTGCGGCGCCCAGGGTCTGTTCGCCGCGAACGGCCTGTCGGAGTTCCCGCAGTACATCGAGGGCACCATCACCGCCGAGGGCGACAACCTGGTGATCTGGGTGAAGGCGGCCGCCGAGATGCTGTTCGAGCATCAGCCGCCCCGTCAGGACCCCGAACCGCCGGGCGGTGTGGAGCGGTTGACGGACCTCCGGCACTTGCGCGGGCTGCTGGCCCGGGCCGAGGCCGTCTGGCAGGACCGGGCGCGGGCGGCGCTGCGCCGGGGGCCGTCCGGTAATCCGGTGGAGCGGTGGAACGGCGCCTCCTCCGCCGCCCTGGAGATGGTCTCGGTGCACGCCCGGCTGCGGGCGGCCGACGCCTTCCTGGCCGCGGTGACCCGGGCGCGGCGCCCCGAGGCGGGCGAACTGCTGGAGAAACTGTGCCGGTTGTTCCTGCTGCAGCAGCTCGGTGAGTTCACCGGCGACCTGCTGGCCGACGGCCACCTGTCCGGCGATCAGGTACGCGCCCTCCCCCAGTTCCTCGACGACGTCCTGCGCGACCTCGCACCGCACATGACCGACCTGGTCGAGGCCTTCGACCTGCCCAGGGAGTATCTGGAGGGCATCCCGTTGACTTCTTCCCCCGCCTAAAGGCGGGGGATTCCAGCGGTCGCCCGTTGGGGTTCCTGCTTCATCGACGGCCGCCCCGTCCGGGAGGACTCCCGTTGAGGTCTTACACCGTCTCCACAGGCAGACGCCGCCAGCCCGGCGGCCAGGATGTTGCGTGCCG